>NZ_AEWG01000028.1 GCF_000190375.1 Rubrivivax benzoatilyticus JA2 = ATCC BAA-35 | reverse complement strand
GAAGTGGTGCCAGGCCCAGCGCATCCCGACGCCGGCGGCGATGGCGACGACGACCAGCGCCAGCACCAGCAGCGCCGCGCGCGGCTCGAGCAGCGCGCCCAGCGCCGCGGCCTCGGCCGGCGCCAGCGTCAGCAGCAGCAGCGCCGCCACCGCCGCCGCCGCCAGCAGCAGGATCGCCGCCGGCGCCAGCGCGGCCAGCCACTCGTGGCGGTCGGGTTTCATGAAAGCAGCTGGCGCACCCGCTCGGCGAGCTCACGCGTGGAGAACGGCTTGGCGACGTAGGCGTCGGCGCCCAGCCCCAGGCCCTGCGCGACGTCGGTCTCGCCGCAGCGGGCGCTGAGCAGCAGGCACTTGGTCGTGGCGCAGGCCTCGTCGGCGCGCAGCGCCTGCAGCACCTCGAAGCCGCTGCGGCCGGGCATCACGACGTCCATCAGCAGCAGGTCGGGATGTTCGCGGCGCGCCGTGTCCAGCGCCTCGATGCCGTCGCGCGCGACCAGCACGCGCCAGCCTTCGCGCTTCATCAGGAACTCGAGCGGGATGACGCTGTTGGCCTCGGCGTCGGCCAGGAGCACGGTCTTCATCGGGAGTCTCCTCTCGTCGCGGCGCAGGCGGCCGGCGGGCGCGTCGTCGCGGCGCCCGGCGCGATGCTGCGCGATCCGGGCGCGCCGCGCCAGTGGCGGCGAACCCGCGGAGCCGGGACGACGGATTGCCGCGCCATCGTTCAGAGCTTGTCGAAGCGGAAGTGCTGGCGCAGGTAGGCGCGCAGGCGCTTGACGACGGCCAGCGAGTCGCGCAGCGGCTCGCGCTCGAGCAGGCCCAGCGACGCGGGCTGGATCTCGTTGCCGGCCACGCGCCCGGCGGCCTGCGCCTGCAGCTGGTGCTGCAGGCGCAGCGTCATCAAGAGGTGCAGCGCGTCCTCGAGGTCGCGTGCCAGCGTCGTGTCCAGCGCACCGGCGGCGACCAGCGCGTGCAGCCGCGCGACGGTGCCGGTCTCGCGCAGGTGGCGCTGCAGTGCCAGCGCGCGCACGCCCTGCACGATCGGGAACAGGCCCAGCTTCTTCAGGTCGAGCGCCGCCTCGTCGCGCCGGCCGGGCAGCCAGCCCAGCCAGTGGTGCGGCTCCTGGAACTGGTCGGCGGCGGCGGCGAAACGCGCGAGGTAGGCGTCGTGGTCGCCGAACAGGCGGTGCAGGTGCTCGCGCAGGCCGTCGAGCAGCGTCGCGTCGCCGGCCACCGCGACGGCGTCGCAGAAGATCGCCAGCCGCATCGGGCCCTCGGCGTCGCGACCCATCACCCAGTCGCGCAGCTGCTCGCGCCACTCGGCGACCGGGCGCCGCCACAGCGGGTTGGTGACCATGATGCCGCCGGGGCACGGCGGGTAGCCGAAGTCCGCCAGCGCGGCGCTGAAGCGCCGCACCGCGGCCTCGGTCTCGGGGTGCTCGAAACCGTCGCGCAGGATCAGCGCATTGTCCTGGTCGGTCTTCAGCACCTGCTCGCCGCGGCCTTCGCTGCCCATCACGACGAGGCAGCTCGCGGCCACCAGCTCGGCCGGCGCGACCAGCGACCAAAGGCGCTGGAACAGCCGCGCGTGCAGCTCGCCAACGAGGTGCGCGATGCGTTCGACGTGCACGCCGCTGGCGGCGAACAGGCCGACCATGCGGTCGATCTGCAGCGCCGCGGCCTTCAGCTCGTCGACCGAACCGGCCTCGTCGATCTGCAGCGCCGCCAGGTGCGAGTGGTTGGCGACGAAGCTCACCAGGTCGAGCTGGCCGAGCAGGCCGACGAGGCGTTCGCCGTCGCGCACCAGCACGCGGTGCACGCGATGCCGCACCATCAGCCACAGCGCCTCGAAGACCTCGGCGTCGGCCTGGACGGCGATCACCGGGAAACGCGCGACCTCGCGCACCGCCAGCGCCGCCGGCGGCTCGGACCGCAGCAGCGCGTCGCGCAGGTCGGTGGTGGTGAAGATGCCCAGGCGTTCGCCGTCCTGCACCAGCGCGTGGGTCAGACCGCGCTCGGACAGCTGGCGGCACAGCGACACGAGGTCGGTGCCGCCATCGACGACGAAAGCCTTGCGGACGTAGGCGTCGCGCACCCGCGCCGTGACCAGCGACAGCACTTCCTGCCGGGGGTCGGACACGGGTGCGGGCCTCGCGTCAGTGGCCGCTGGCCGCGGCGGCGCCGATGCCGGTCTCCGACCGCACCTGCTGCGCCAGGAAGCCGGCGCGGTCGGCCTTGGCGCGGGCGCTCTTGTCGAGCACCGAGAACAGCCAGATGCCGACGAAGCCGATGGTCATCGAGAACAGCGCCGGGCTGGTGTACGGGAACAGCGCCGAGCCCTTGGGGTTGCCCAGCGTCGCTTCCCACACCGACGGCGAGACGATGGTCAGGCCGACCGAGGAGATCAGGCCGAGGAAACCGCCGATCACCGCGCCCTTGGTCGTGCAGTCCTTCCACAGCACGCTCATGAAGAGCACCGGGAAGTTGGCCGACGCCGCGATCGCGAAGGCCAGCGAGACCATGAAGGCGATGTTCTGCTTCTCGAAGGCGATGCCGAGCACGACGGCGACGATGCCCAGGCAGACGGTCGTGATGCGCGACACCTTCAGCTCGGCGGCGCTGTCAGCCTTGCCCTTCTTGATGACCGTGGCGTAGAGGTCGTGCGAGACCGCCGAGGCACCCGACAGCGTCAGGCCGGCGACCACCGCGAGGATGGTCGCGAAGGCCACCGCCGAGATGAAGCCGAGGAAGACGTTGCCGCCGACCGCGTTGGCCAGGTGCACCGCGGCCATGTTGTTGCCGCCCAGCAGCCCGCCCTTGGCGTCGAGGAAGCCGGGGTTGGTCAGCACGAAGGTGATCGCGCCGAAGCCGATGATGAAGGTCAGCAGGTAGAAGTAGCCGATCCAGCCGGTGGCCCACATCACCGACTTGCGCGCTTCCTTGGCGTTGGGCACGGTGAAGAAGCGCATCAGGATGTGCGGCAGGCCGGCGGTGCCGAACATCAGCGCCATGCCGAAGCTGATCGCCGAGATCGGGTCCTTCACGAAGTTGCCCGGGCCCATGATCGACTGGCCCGCGGCCGCCGCCTCCTCGGCCGTCTTGCCGCCGCTGGCGGCCAGGTCAGCCTTGACGCGCACCGCGTCGGCGAACATCGCCTCCGGCGAGAAGCCGTAGTGCAGCATCACCATGAAGGCCATGAACGACGCGCCGCCCAGCAGCAGGCAGGCCTTGATGATCTGCACCCAGGTGGTGGCCGTCATGCCGCCGAAGAGCACGTAGACCATCATCAGCGCGCCGACGATGACCACCGCGATCCAGTACTCCAGGCCGAACAGCAGCTTGATCAGCTGGCCGGCGCCGACCATCTGCGCGATCAGGTAGAACGCGACGACGACCAGCGTGCCCGAGGCCGCGAACACGCGCACCGGCGTCTGCTCGAAGCGGAACGCGGCGACGTCGGCGAAGGTGAACTTGCCCAGGTTGCGCAGGCGTTCGGCCATCAGGAAGGTGATGACCGGCCAGCCGACGAGAAAGCCGATCGAGTAGATCAGGCCGTCGAAGCCGGAGGCCATCACCGCCGCCGAGATGCCGAGGAACGAGGCCGCCGACATGTAGTCGCCGGCGATCGCCAGGCCGTTCTGGAAGCCGGTGATGCCGCCGCCGGCGGTGTAGAAGTCGGCGGCGCTCTTGGTCTTGGACGCGGCCCACTTCGTGATGTAGAGCGTGGCGACGACGAACAGGCCGAACATGCCGATGGCCGTCCAGTTGGTCGCCTGCTTGGCGGCCTGGCCGAGGTCGGCCCCGGCGGCCCAGACCGCGGCGGAGACGCCGCCGAGCGCGGCCAGCGTGAGCAGACGGCGCAGATGGGTGGAGAGAGAGTTTGAACGCATCGTGTCAGCCCTCGATGGCGCCAAACGCCACTTCTTTTGCATGAATCTGGATCATCGAGCGGACGCCGCGGACGGGCTCCGACCGGCCGCTGGCGGCGCCCCCTTGAGGGGGAGCGCCGAAGGCGCTGCGGGGGTGGGTCATTTCAGCACCGCCTTGGCGACTTCGTCGGCCAGATCGTCGTAGGTCTTGTTGGCACGCTGCACGTAGATCGCCGTGATGACGATCGTGAAGACGATGACGCCGAAGCCGATGGGAATGCCCAGCGTCATCACGCCGTCGCCCAGGCGCTGGGCGAGAAACTGCTTGTCGAAGGCGACGAGCAGGATGAAGCCGTAGTAGACGACCATCATCGCCGCCGTCAGCCACCAGCCGAAGCTCGAGCGCTTGGACTTCAGTTCCTGGTACTTCGGGTGGCTCGCGATACGTCGTGCGAGTTCTGCGTCCATGGGTTGTCTCCGGAATTTGAGGACTTGGCACCCATGGTTCGTGCGCGGACTGACCGAGTTCTGACGGTTCGCCAACAGGGCCTGACGCCGAGCTGAACGTTCGCTTACAAGAGCGCCGGCTCTCCTGGGAGCGTGACCCCTGGGGATCACCTCTCCCGATTTGCCCTATCAGGGATAGTCCCGACCGGGGTTCCGACGCTGGTCAACCGGTGGCTCCGGGATGTCCCGGAGTGCGTTCAGCGCGTGGGGTTGCGCAGGCGGTCGGCGAGCATCGGCAGGCCGTCCAGGCCCCAGAACTGCTCGCCGTCGAACTCGACGGTCGGCACGCCGAAGACGCCGCGTGCGGCGGCCTCCTCGGTGTGGGCCCGCAGCGCGGCTTTCACGGCGTCGCCGGCCGGGTCGGCCGCCGGCGCCAGCGTCGCGGCCAGCGCCGCCAGGCGCGCCGGGTCGTGCGGGTCGCCGCCTTCGACCCAGACATGGCGCAGCACGGCCTCGACGACACGCCGGTTGGGCCCGCAGGCGATGATCAGCCGCAGCAGCGGCAGCGAGCTGAACGGGTGCGGCTGCGGCATCTCGAACGGCAGCCCGTGCTGCGCCGCCAGCCAGCGCGTGTGGCGGTAGATCCAGTCGCGTTTGGGCGCCACGTCGACCGGCGCCTTCTGGCCCCAGTGCTGCAGCAGCGCGCCCAGCAGCACCGGGCGGTACTCGACCTCGACGTCCAGGCCTTCGAGCACGTCGGGCAGGCGCTCGAACGCCAGGTAGGCGTACGGCGAGACGACGTCGAAACGGAAGACCAGGCGGTTCATCGTGGTGCTGCGGGGCGCTGCTGCCAGACGACGCGGCGTTCGGCCAGGCGATCGAGCACGGCGCGGCGCTCGTCGTCGGCCATCGTCGACCAGGCGGCGATCTCGTCGAGCGTGCGCAGGCAGCCTTCGCACCAGCCGCTGGCGGCGTCCATGCGGCAGACGTCGATGCAGGGCGAGGGCACGCCGGAGCCGAAACGTGTGCTCACAGGGACCCCCTTCGGTCTGCGCCCGGTCCCGCCAGGCGGGAATGAGCCCCGGACAAGTCCTGAGGGCTCACTGGGGCACCCTCCGGCCTGGCGGCCGGTCCCGCCGAGCGGGAATGAGCCCCGGACAAGTCCTGAGCGATCACTAGGGCACCCTTCGGCCTGGCGGCCGATCCCGCCAGGCGGGAATGAGCGCCGGACAAGTCCTGAGCGCTCATGGCTGCTGCACCACGTCGGCGACCGGCGCGCCGGTCAGGCGCTCCAGCTCGGCCGGCGACAGCTTGAAGACGCCGTGCGGATGCCCGGCGGCGGCCCAGATGACGTCGAAGCGGAACAGGTCGCGGTCGATCAGCGTGAAGGCCGGCGTCGCATGCGCCAGCGGCGAGACGCCGCCGATCGAGAAGCCGGTGCGCGCCTTGACGAAGTCGGCGTCGGCGCGGCCCAGCGCGCCGGCGATCGCCGCGACGCGCTTCTCGCAGACGCGCCGGTCGCCCGAGGTGACGACCAGCACCGCGCTGTCGTCGGCCTTGCGGCGGAAGATGACGCTCTTGGCGATCTGGCCGACCTCGACGCCCAGCGCCGCAGCGGCTTCGGCCGAGGTGCGCGCCGGCGTGTCCAGCCACAGCGGCGCATGCGGGTGGCCACGTTCGGCCAGGGCGCGCGTGACGCGCTGGAAACCTTCGGGACGGTCGAGCAGGGAATCGATGGCGTTCATGGTTCAGCAAGAAGCGGCGGCGGCACGGCGCGCCAGCAGCGCCCGCGCGGCGCGCGAGGCCGTCGGCCGGCCGACGACGCCCGAGATGTAGGCGCCGGCGTCGACGAGTCGGTCCAGGTCCAGCCCGGTGTCGATGCCCAGGCCGTGCAGCAGGTAGACCACGTCCTCGGTGGCGACGTTGCCGGTCGCGCCCTTTGCGTAGGGGCAGCCGCCGAGGCCGGCGATGCTGGTGTCGAAGACGTGCACGCCGAGGTCCAGGCAGGCCAGGATGTTGGCCAGCGCCTGGCCGTAGGTGTCGTGGAAGTGACCGCTGACCTCGGCCAGCGGGTAGTGCTTCAGCGCGCGCTCCAGCGCGCGCTGCGCGGCCAGCGGCGTGCCGACGCCGATCGTGTCGGCGATGCCGACGTGGTCGACGCCGATGGCCTTCAGGCCGACGACGACCCGCTCGACCTCGTCCGGTGTGACCTCGCCCTGGTAGGGGCAGCCGAGCGCGCAGGACACCGCGCCGCGCACCTTGACGCCGGCGGCGTGCGCGGCCTCGACGACCGGCGCGAAACGCTCCAGGCTCTCGGCGATCGAGCAGTTGATGTTGCGCCGGCTGAAGGCCTCGCTGGCGGCGCCGAAGACGACGACCTCGTCGGGGCGCGTCGCCAGCGCCGCTTCCAGCCCCTTCAGGTTGGGCGTCAGCACCGAGTAGCGCACGCCGGCGCGGCGTTCGATGCCGGCCATGACCTGCGCCGCGTCGGCCATCTGCGGCACCCATTTCGGGCTGACGAAGCTGGTGACCTCGATCTCGCGGCAGCCGGCGTCCTGCAGCCGGCGCACGAGCTCGATCTTCTCGGCGGCGCCGACCGGCGCGGCCTCGTTCTGCAGGCCGTCGCGCGGGCCGACCTCGACCAGGGTGACACGGTCCGGTTTCATCGCCGGGCACTATAGCGAGCGGGGCATCGCCCGGCCGGCAGGCGGGTCCGGACGGCGCTCATTCGTCCCCCGACAGGCGCAGCAGCTCGGTGCCTTCCGCGACCGTGTCGCCAGCGCGTACCAGCAGCGCCTCGACGACGCCGTCGCGCGGCGCGGCGATCGTGTGCTCCATCTTCATCGCCTCCAGCACCGCCAGCGCCTGGCCGCGGCGCACCGTCTGGCCGGCCTCGACGGCGACGGCGACGATCTTGCCGGGCATCGGCGCCGTCAGCCGGCCGGCTTCGCCGGCGTGGTCGCCGGCATGGGCGATCGGGTCGTGCAGCGTGACGAGCAGCTGGCCGGCCGGCGCGAAGACGGCGCGCCTGTCGCCGTCGCGGTGCACGGCCAGCAGCACCCGCCCGTCGCCCAGCCGCACTTCGTGGCGGCCGTTGCCGAGCGCGCGCAGCACCAGCGGCCAGCGGCGCTCGCGGAGTTCGAGCACGGCCTCGCCGTCGTGGCGGCGCTGCACGACGGCGATGTGGCGTTCGCCGCCGATCTCGAGCTCGAAACGCCGGCGCGCGCCGCCGTGCAGCCGCCAGCCGTCGCGCCGCGACCAGGGGTCGGCGTCGACCGTCGCCGCCTCGGCGGCCCAGGCGTCGGCGACGACCGCGGCCGCGGCCCACTCGGGCGCCAGCCCCGGCGCGTCGAACAGCGCCGCGTGCTCGCGTTCGATCAGCGCCGTGTCCAGGTCGGCCTGGGCGAAGGCGCGGCTGGCGACGACGCGGCGCAGGAAGGCGACGTTGGTGGCGGGGCCGACGAGCTGCGTCGCCGCCAGCGCCGCGTCCAGCCGCGCCAGCGCCTGGGCGCGGTCCTCGCCCCAGACGATCAGCTTGGCGATCATCGAGTCGTACCAGGGCGTGATCTCGTCGCCTTCGCCGAAACCGCCGTCCAGCCGCGGCAGGCGCTCGTCGCGGCGGAAGGCCACGTGTTCGGGCCAGCGGGCGACCACCAGCCGCCCGGTCGCCGGCAGGAAACCGGCCTCGGGGTTCTCGGCACAGATGCGGGCCTCGATCGCGTGGCCGCGCTGCACGATGTCGGCCTGGCGCGCCGGCAGCGGCTCGCCGGCGGCCACCCGCAGCTGCCACTCGACGAGGTCCAGCCCGGTCACGGCCTCGGTCACCGGGTGCTCGACCTGCAGCCGCGTGTTCATCTCCATGAAATAGAAACGCAGGTCGCCGTCGTCGCGCTCCTCGGCGATGAACTCGACGGTGCCGGCGCCGACGTAGCCGACGGCCTGCGCCGCGGCCACCGCGGCGGCGCCCATCTCGGCGCGGCGCGCGGCCGTCAGCCCGGGTGCCGGCGACTCCTCCAGCACCTTCTGGTGCCGGCGCTGCACCGAGCAGTCGCGTTCGCCGAGGTGGATGCAGTGCCCGTGCGTGTCGGCGAAGACCTGGATCTCGATGTGGCGGGGCTTGAGCACGTAGCGCTCGACGAGCACGTGGGCGTCGCCGAAGCTGGCCTGGGCCTCGCGCTGGCAGGACGCCAGCGCGGCGGCGAAGTCCTCGGCGCGGTCGACACGGCGCATGCCCTTGCCGCCGCCGCCGGCGCTGGCCTTGATCAGCACCGGGTAGCCGATGCGCGCCGCTTCGTCGGCCAGGCGCGCCGGGTCGTTGTCCTCGCCGTGGTAGCCCGGCACCAGCGGCACGCCGGCTTCGGCCATCAGCGCCTTGGCCGCGGCCTTGCTGCCCATCGCGCGGATCGCCGCCGGCGGCGGGCCGATGAAGACCAGCCCGGCGTCGGCGCAGGCCTGGGCGAACTCCTCGTTCTCGCTGAGGAATCCGTAGCCCGGGTGCACGGCCTCGGCGCCGGTGGCGCGTGCGGCCTCCAGGATGCGCGGCCAGCGCAGATAGCTGTCGCGCGGCGCGGCGCCGCCGATCGCCACGGCCTCGTCGCAGGCCATCACGTGGCGCGCGCCGGCGTCGGCATCCGAGTACACGGCGACGGTGCGCACGCCCAGGCGGCGCGCGGTGGCGGCGACGCGGCAGGCGATCTCGCCGCGGTTGGCGATCAGGATCTTGCGGAACATCGGCTCTCTCTCGGGTGCGAGCGGGTTCAGGACGGGCGTGGCCGCCAGCGCGCCAGCAGCCCCTTGAGGACACGCCAGAGCACGGCGACGACGACCAGGCAGGCGACGGTGGCCAGCGCGACGGCGGCGATCGCCGCCACCGGGTGCTGCCAGGCCAGCCACAACAGCGCCGGCACCGCCGCGTCGCCGGCCAGCGACAACGCGACGTTGCTGAAGGGCTCGGGCGAGGTGTTGGCCGCGGCGCGCACGCTGGCCTTGGCGGCGTGCGCGCTGGCCGCCAGCCCGCCGCCGAGCAGCGCCGCGAGCAGCGTCCAGGTCGCCGAGTCGGCGCCGATCGCCGCCGCGGCCAGCGCCGCGCCGGCGGGGATGCGCAGCAGCGTCTGCACGCCGTCCCAGACGGTGTCGACGGCGGGGATCTTGTCGGCCAGGAACTCGACCGCGCTCATCAGCCCGCTGGCGCCCAGCACCAGCGGCTGCTGCAGGATCTGCAGGCCCGGCGGCAGCTCGACCCAGCCGAGGAAACCGATGGCGCCGGTGATGAACAGCACCGCGTACAGACGCAGCCCGCTGGCCCAGCCGAGCGCGGCCGCCAGAGCGACGAGCTGCGTCGTGTCCAGGTTCATCGCCAGGCCGGATCGCGTTTGCCAAGGAAGGCCGAGACGCCTTCGCGGCCTTCCGAGCCGGCACGTGCGTCGGCGATGCGGCGCGCGGTGTCGGCGCGCAGCGCGGCGTCGATCTCGCGGCCGGCGAGGTCCTGCACCAGGCGTTTGCAGGCGCGCACGGCCTGCGGGCCATTGGCGGCGATGGTGGCGACGAGTTCGGCGACCTTGGCGTCCAGCGCCTCGGGCGCGACGCATTCGTGCACGAAGCCCAGCGCCTTCGCTTCGGCGGCGCTGAATCGCTCCGCGGTGACGAAATAGCGCCGCGCCGCCTGCTCGCCGAGCGCGCGCACGACGTAAGGGCCGATCGTCGCCGGCAGCAGCCCGAGCCGGGCCTCGCTGAGGCAGAACTGCATGCCGTCGGCGGCGACGAGCACGTCGCAGACCGCCGCCAGCCCGACACCGCCGGCGTAGCAGTCGCCGTGCAGCCGGCCGATCACCGGCACCGGGCAGCGCCAGACGGTCCACAGCATCTCGGCCAGGCGCGCGGCGTCGGCCTGGTTCTCGTCCCAGGAGTAGCCGGCCATCGCCCGCATCCAGCCCAGGTCGGCACCGGCGCAGAAGGCCTTGCCGCGGCCGCCGAGCACGACGACCCGCAGCGCCTCATCATCGGTGAAAGCGGCGAAAGCCGCCGTCAGCTCGGCGACGACACCGTCGTTGAAGGCGTTGCGCACCTCCGGCCGGTTCAGCCAGACCTCGGCGACCTGCGGCGAGGGGCGGCGGATCTCCAGCGTCGTCGGGTTCATCGCGCAGCCTCGGCCTGCAGCAGGTAGACCAGATCAAGCTCGGGCGCCGGGCGGCCCAGCAGGGTCAGCGCGGCGCTGATCTGGCCGCGGTGGTGCGTCGCGTGGTTGAAGACGTGGGCCAGCGTCGCCGCGAACGGCAGCGACACCGTGCCGCCGGCCAGGCGCAGATAGTCCAGCCGGCCGCCGAAACGCGCCGCCGGCCAGCCGGCGATCAGCGGCAGCCAGGCTTCGGCGCCGTCGAGCAGGCGCTGGCGCAGCCGGACGCGGTCGCTCTCCAGCTCTTCGTCCAGGCGCATCGGCGGCGTCGTGCCGTCGGTGAAGCGCGCCGACCACAGCCGGTGCTCGGCGACCAGCAGGTGGTTCAGCGTGCCGTGAATGCTGCGGAAATACAGCCCCAGGTCGCGGCGGTAGTCGGCCTCGGGCACGGCGTCGACGGCGTCGAGCAGGCGGCGTGTCGCCCAGACGTTGTAGCGCGCCAGGCTGGCGAGGTGTTCACGCAGCGCCTCGGCGCCGGAATCGGGGGTCGTCGTCATGCTCGTCACATGCGGAAGACGCCGAAACGCGGCGTCTCGGGAATCGGCGCGTTGAGGCTGGCCGACAGCGCCAGCGCGAGCACGCGCCGCGTGTCGGCCGGGTCGATGACGCCATCGTCCCAGAGCCGGGCGCTGGCGTAGTACGGGTGCGCCTGGCGCGCGAACTGTTCCAGGATCGGTTGCTTGAAGGCCGCTTCGTCCTCGGCCGGCCAGGTGCCGCCCTTGGCTTCGATGGCGTCGCGGCGCACCGTGGCCAGCACGCTGGCGGCCTGCTCGCCGCCCATCACGCCGATGCGGGCGTTCGGCCACATCCACAGCAGCCGCGGGCCGTAGGCGCGGCCGCACATGCCGTAGTTGCCGGCGCCGAAACTGCCGCCGATGATGACCGTGAACTTGGGCACCGTCGCCGTCGCCACCGCGGTGACCATCTTCGCGCCGTGTTTGGCGATGCCCTCGGCCTCGGCCTTGCGGCCGACCATGAAGCCGGTGATGTTCTGCAGGAAGACGAGCGGCACGCCGCGCTGGCAGCACAGCTCGATGAAGTGCGCGCCCTTCATCGCACTCTCGGAGAACAGCACGCCGTTGTTGGCGACGATGCCCACCGGCAGGCCCTCGATGTGGGCGAAGCCGGTGACCAGCGTCGTGCCGTAGCGCGCCTTGAACTCGTCGAACTCCGAACCGTCGACCAGGCGCGCGATGACCTCGTGCACGTCGAAGGGCTTGCGCGGGTCGGTCGGGATGACGCCGTGCAGCTCGGCCGGGTCGAACAGCGGTGGCCGCGGCGGCTGCAGGCGCAGCGGGGCCGGCTTCTGCCAGTTGAGGTTGGCGACCACCGCGCGTGCGATCGCCAGCGCGTGCAGGTCGTTTTCGGCGAGGTGGTCGGCGACGCCCGACAGCCGCGTGTGCACGTCGCCGCCGCCCAGGTCCTCGGCGCTGACGACTTCGCCGGTGGCCGCCTTCACCAGCGGCGGGCCGCCGAGGAAGATCGTGCCCTGGTTCCGCACGATGATGGTCTCGTCGCTCATCGCCGGCACGTAGGCGCCGCCGGCGGTGCACGAGCCCATCACGACGGCGATCTGCGGGATGCCCAGCGCCGACATCTGCGCCTGGTTGTAGAAGATGCGGCCGAAGTGCTCGCGGTCGGGGAAGACCTCGTCCTGGTTCGGCAGGTTGGCGCCGCCGGAGTCGACGAGGTAGACGCAGGGCAGACGGTTCTCCTGCGCGATCTCCTGCGCCCGCAGGTGCTTCTTCACCGTGACCGGATAGTAGGTGCCGCCCTTCACGGTGGCGTCGTTGCAGACGACCATGCACTCGACGCCGCTCACGCGGCCGATGCCGGCGATCAGCCCGCCGCCCGGCGCGGCGCCGTCGTACAGGCCGAGGCCGGCGAGCGCGCCGATCTCCAGGAACGGCGTGTCGGGATCGAGCAGCATCTCGACCCGTTCGCGCGGCAGCAGCTTGCCGCGTGCCGTGTGCTTGGCGCGTGCGGCCTCGCCGCCGCCTTCGGCGATGCGCGCGAGCTGGGCGTTGAGGTCGCCGACGAGCTGGCGCATCGCCAGCGCGCTGGCCTGGAACTCCTCCGAGCGCGGGTTGAGCTGCGAGTTCAGGACCGGCACGGTGTCTCCCGCGGCCGTCAGGAACGGCCGATTGACGTTTACGTTAACGTCAATTCTGACAGCGCCCCCGTGCCGCCGCCTCAGGGACGGCCCGGAGACCGGGCGCCCCCGAGGCCGATCCTCGGATAAGCGCACGGACATGGGCCCGGGCGTAGCATGGGCCGCATGGTGTGGCTCGAAACGTCGCTGGCCGCCGTGGCCATCGCCGCGGCCCTGGCGATGCGGCCGTGGCGCGGCGTCGGCCCCGCAGGTCCGCCCTGGCCCTGGCTGGCCTGGGCCGCCATGCTGCCGTTGATGTGGGGCGCCGACCGCTACGCGGACAGCGCGGTGGCGCAGCCGCTGTCCGGCGCCTGCCTGCTGATGCTGATGATGGGCTGGCCGCTGGCCGTGCTGGCGCTGGTGCCGGTCGCGCTGGTGACGATGTTCGCCGGCGGGCTGACGCCCGAGGCCGGCCTCGAACGTTTCGTCTGGCTGGGCCTGGTGCCGGCGACGATGGCCGTCGTGCTCGGTGCCGCGGTGCGGCGCTGGCTG
Source organism: Rubrivivax benzoatilyticus JA2 = ATCC BAA-35 (assembly GCF_000190375.1). Classification (GTDB taxonomy): domain Bacteria; phylum Pseudomonadota; class Gammaproteobacteria; order Burkholderiales; family Burkholderiaceae_C; genus Rubrivivax; species Rubrivivax benzoatilyticus. Next base: position 24,244 of record NZ_AEWG01000028.1, on the reverse strand, counting down.
CCCAAGCACCTGTTCGTCTACATCCTCGGCCGCGGCTTCTTCGTCACCGCGGTCGCCGGTGCGCTGGCCGGCGCGCTAGCCGCGGCGCTGCACCCGCCGCCGAACGGCCTGGGCGGAGACGACCTGGCGCTGGCGCGCTGGCTCGCCGCCTGGGGCGACGCCTGGCTGGCCGGCATCCTGGTCGCGATCTTCGTCGCCTTCCGCCCGCACTGGCTGGCGACCTACACCGACCGGCTGTACTTACCGAAAGTGTGAGCCCCGGCCGCCAGGCGGCCGGAGCGCAATCCCCGCGGGGACAGGCCGCCAGAGGCGGCCAGGGGGAGCGGCGACGGCAAACGGGCCGAAGCCGATCCGGGTCCCCCGGTCGGCTTCGGTAGCCCCTCGGGGGCGGCCGCCAGGCGGCCGGGGCTCACAGTCAGTCCCGCCAGAAAGCGGGCATGAAAAGGACGAGGACGGCCAGCAGTTCCAGCCGCCCGACAAGCATCGCGAAGGCGCAGATCCAGGTCTGCACGTCGCTGAGGCCGCCGTAGTTGACCGCCGGGCCGACCTCGCCCAGGCCGGGGCCGATGTTGTTGACGCAGGCGACGATGGCGGTGAACGCGGTGACCGCATCCAGGCCGGTGAACAGCATCGCCATCGTCAGCCCGACCAGCACCGCGCCGTAGGTCATCATGTAGCCGACGACGTTGTTCATCACCCGGTCGCTGACGGCGCGCCCATTGAGCACCACCGGGTTGACGACGTTGGGATGCACGATGCGCACGAACTCGTGGCGCGCCTGCTTGAGCAGCAGGATCAGCCGGACCATCTTGATGCCGCCGCCGGTGGAGCCGGCGCAGGTCGCGAAACAGCCCAGCAGGATCATCAGCAGCGACGCGAACAGCGGCCAGCTGGCGTAGTCGTAGGCGGCGTAGCCGGTGGTCGTCGCGATCGAGACGACGTGGAAGGCCGAGTGGCGAAAGGCCGCACCGAGGCTGTCATAGGCGCCGGTGGCCCACAGGTAGACCGCGATCAGCGCGATGCTGGCGGCCAGCACGAGGTAGAAGGCACGCGCCTCGGCGTTGCGCCACAGCGGCGCTGGCGAACGCTCGCGCCAGACGACGTAGTACAGCGTCAGGTTCACGCCCGACAGCAGCATGAAGAAGATCGCGACGGCCTCGATGTCGGGCGAGTTCCAGTGGCCAAAGCTCGCGTCGTAGGAGGAGAAGCCGCCCAGGCTGACGGTCGAGCCCATGTGCACGAAGGCATCGAGCCAGCTCATGCCGGCAGCGCGGTAGGCCAGCGCGCAGGCCAGCGACAGCAGCACGTAGACGCCCCAGATCGCGCGCGCGGTGTCGGCGATGCGCGGCGTCAGCTTGCTGTCCTTCATCGGCCCGGTGATCTCGGCGCGGAACAGTTGCGAGCCGCCGACGCCCAGCATCGGCAGGATGGCCACCGCCAGCACGATGATGCCCAGCCCGCCGACCCACATCATCAGGCAGCGCCAGACGTGCACCGAAGCCGGCATCGTGTCCAGACCGGAGAGCACCGTCGCGCCGGTGGCGGTCAGCGCCGAGACGGCCTCGAAATAGGCATCGGTCGGCGACAGCCCGGGCAGCGCCAGGTACAGCGGCAGCGCACCGAAGGTCGGCAGCACGGCCCAGGTCAGCCCGACGAGCAGGAAGCCGTCGCGCGGCTGCAGTTCGCGGCGGAAGCGCCGCGTCATCAGGCTGGCCAGCCCGCCGATGGCCAGCGTCGTCGCGGTGGCCTTGAGGAAGTCGTCGGCCACGAGCTCGCCGGCGTAGATGGCGTAGACCATCGGCACCGCCATCAGCAGCGAGAACCCCGCCACCATGCGGCCGATCAGCGCGACAACGGCAAGCGCGTCCATCGCCGGGCTCAGAAGAAGAAGGTGGCCGACACCTGGAACAGGCGTTCGACCTCGCGCAGCAGGCGCTTGGTCGGCACGAAGACGATGACGTGGTCGCCGGTCTGCACCACCGTGTCGTGGTGGGCGATCAGCACCTCGGCGCGCGCACGCTGGCGTTTGCCGTCGGCGTCCTCCAGCCCGCGCACGATGGCGCCGACCTGCGCGCCGGCCGGCAGCGCGATCTCGTCGATGCGCCGGCCGGCCATGCGGCAGGTCTTGCGGTCGCCGCGCACCACGCCTTCGAGCGCCTCGGCGGCGCCGTGGCGCAGGCTGTGCACGGCCTCGACGTCGCCGCGGCGCACGTAGGCCAGCAGCTCGCCGATGACGGTCTGCGCCGGCGAGATCGCGATGTCGATCTGCCCGCCCTGCACCAGGTCGGCGTAGGCCTGGCGGTTGATCAGCGAGAACACGCGCCGCGCGCCCAGCCGCTTGGCCAGCAGGCAGGCCATGATGTTGTCCTCGTCGTCGTCGGTCAGCGCGAGGAACAGGTCCATGTCGCGCACGCCTTCGCTCTCGAGCAGTTCCTCGTCGGTGACGTCGCCCTCGAGCACCAGCACCGGCGCCGGCAGCTCGGTGGCCAGGTACTCGCAGCGCGTGCGGCCGCGTTCGATCAGCTTGATGCGGTAGCTGGCCTGCAGCTCGCGCGCCAGGCGCAGCCCGACCTTGCCGCCGCCGCCGATCATCAGCCGGCGCACCGGCTCGACACGCGGCGCCAGCGCGTGCAGCACGCGGCGAATGTCGGCGGTGGCGGCGAGCACGAAGACCTCGTCGCCGGGTTCGATGCGCGTGTCGCCATTGAGCGAGTCGATGACCTTGTCGCCGCGGTAGACGGCGACGACACGCATCGACGCGCTCGGCGCCAGCGCCGGGATCTCGGACAGGCAGTGCTGGACCAGCGGCGCGCCGGGGCCGGCGCGCACCGCGATCAGGCTCACCAGCCCGTCGGCGAACTCCAGCACCTGCAGCGCCTCGGGGTACTCGATCAGCTTGCGGATGTAGGCGGTGACGCTCTGCTCGGGGCAGATCACCTGGTTGACGGCGAAGCCGCCCTCGTGGCCCAGCAGCGGGCTGCCGTCGACGAACTCGGGGCTGCGCAGCCGGGCGATCGTCGTCGGCACATTGAAGGCGTCGTGCGCGACCTTGCAGGCGACGAGGTTGGTCTCGTCCAGCGGCGCGCAGGAGATCAGCATGTCGGCGTCCTCGATGCCGGCTTCGCGCAGCACGCTGGGCTGGATGCCGTTGCCGACCACGCCACGCAGGTCCATGCGGTCCTGCAGCTCGCGCAGCCGCACCGGGTCGGTGTCGATGATCGTGATGTCGTTGCGCTCCGACAGCAGACTCGCGGCGACGCTTTGCCCGACGCGCCCGGCGCCGAGGATCAGGATCTTCATGGCGGCGGATTATCGACAGCCGCCCAGGCGCCCGGATAGAGCCGTTCCAGCGACACGCGCAAGGCTGTGGTCAGCGGCGTGCGCAAGGCGCGCGCCAGGGACTCGGCGTCGCCGGCGTTGTCGGCACGCGTGCTGCGCGCGGCCCACAGCGCGTCGATCTCCGGCGCCCGAGCGGCCAGCGCCTCGGCGACGACGGCGCGCCAGTGCGGCGGCGCTTCGCCCTGGGCCCATTCGCCGCGGCCGCGGCCGAAGTGGGCCACGGCCAGGTAGCGCAGCAGCGCCGCCTCGGCCAGCGGCGCCATGGCCTCGGCGCTCCAGCTGGCGAAACCGCGGTCGGTGCCGCGCACGACGTTGAGCCCGCGCGCGATGCCTGCGGCACCGAGGGCGCCGAGCAGCCCGCCGGCGAGCATGCCGCCGCCCAGCGTCAGGCCGCCGGTGGCGAGGTCGGCCTTGAGCCCGGCCAGCGCGCCGCTGAGCACGCCGCCGACCAGCGCCGCGCGGCCCTCGCCGACCCGTGCGTGCAGGTCCACCTGGGCCGCGACGCGGTCGAGGATCTCGCGTTCGGCACGCCCGTCCAGGCCGTGCAGCGCCAGCAGCCGGCCGGTGCTGGCGCGCACCTCGCGGTCCAGCATGTCGGCCAGCGCATGGCGCGCGGCGTCGGCGTCCTGGCGGCGCGACAGCCAGCCGCCGTCAGGCAGCGGCGCGCGGGCGCAGGCGATGCGCGCCAGGCTGGCGGCGAGCTCGTCGACCGCGGCGTCGAAGGTCTCGCGCCGCGTCGCCGCCCAGGCCGCGGCCAGGCGCGACGCGGCGGCCCGCGCCTCGCCGTCGAGCACGCCGGCGATCGTGCGCAGCAGCACGCCCTCCTGCACCCAGCAGCGCGCAAACGCGTCCATCGGCAGCACCGCGCGCACCGGCGCCTGGGCAGCCAGGCGCTGTCGCCAGCGCTCGACGTCGGCGGCCTCGGCCTCGGGGCCGCGCGGCGGGCCGAGCTGGTTGAGCAGCACGACGACCGGCTTGCCGATCCAGGCCAGCAGTTCCATCTCGGGGCCGACGTAACCGGCGGCCTCGGGCGACTCGGCGGCGTTGACGAGGTAGAGCACGACGTCGCTGGTGTCGCGCACGTGGCGCAGCGCCTGCTGCGTGGCCCAGAACGGGCGGTCGCGCCAGCGGTCCCAGACCTCGCTGAGGAACCAGCCGAGCGCGCTGCCCTCGCGCCGCAGCCGGCCCACGAGGCGCACGGTGTCGCCGAAACCCGGCGTGTCCCAGAGTTCGAGCACGTCGCCGGCCGGGCTCTGCAGCAGCGGATGCATCTCGGCGAACTCGGTGACGTGCGGCGCGTCGCGCACCTCGCCGATGTCGCGGCCGAGCAGCGTGCGCGCCAGCGTCGTCTTGCCGACGTTGGTGTGCGAGACCAGCGACAGGCGGATGCTCGTCATCGCCCCAGCGCGCGTTTGAACGCCGCCTCGGCGGCGGCGGGTTCGCCGGCGTCCAGGTCGGCGCAGACCAGCGGCAGGCCCTGAGCCTCGGCCAGCGCCTGCCAGGCGGCGCGGCGCTGCGCCAGGCGCTCCGGGTAGGCGCCGAAGCGGCGGCGGAAGGCCGACTCGTCGGCCAGCAGCACCAGCGGCAGATCGCGCCCCAGCGCGGCAGCGAAACGGCCCTGGGCCTCGGCCTCGGGCGTGGCGCCGAGGTCGAAGACGGCGATGCGCAGCGTGTCGCCGGGCTCGGGGCGCAGCGCGCGCGCCGCGTCCTCGTCGCCGAAGGCCGTCAGCGGGCCGACGCGCAGCCGCACCTCGTCGCCGAAGACGGCGGCCAGCAGGGCGCGCAGGCCCAGCGCCGTCTGCGCGCCGAGGCCGGCGGCGTACGGCAGCACCTGGGCCTGGGCGCGGGCGCCGAGCTGGTGCAGGCGCAGGCGCTCGAAGTACGGGTCGCCGAAGGGCAGCGGGAAACGCCGCGCCAGCGCGCCGGCACGCAGCATGGCGACGGCCGCCAGCAGCAGCCGCGGCACGACGACGGCCAGCGCCAGCGTCGCGGCGTAGAGGTGGATCCAGTCGGCCGCCGGCGCGCTGGCGGCGGCGCCGGCCTGCAACCGCAGCGGCGCGGCGTCGGGCACGGCGATGCCGGTGACGAACGAGGCCGGCGCCAGCAGCGCCTGCAGCAGCGGCTGGACCACGCCGGGCTCGAGGAAGGTGCTCTGCCAGCCGGCGCGGTAGTCCAGCACCAGGCCGCGCAGGTACATGCCGGCGATGACGCCCGCCGCCAGCGCCGCGGCGGCGGCATGCAGCAGCGCCGTCGCACGCGCCAGCGACAGCGGCAGCGCCAGCCGGGCCCACAGCGCGCCGACGCCGGCGGTGTCGGCGACCCAGCGCCGCGCCAGCAGCGCACGCAGACCGGCCAGCGGGCGCGGCACCAGCAGGCCGAGGTAGATCACGAGGTTCCAGGCGACGACGGCCCAGACCGGCGGCGCCAGCAGGTCGATGCGCTGCATCGAGCCGAGGTGGTCGACCGCCGCGCCGAGCACGAAGGCGGCGAGCAGCACGCCGAAGGCCAGCGCGCCGCGCCGCGTGCCACGCTCCAGCCAGCGCCGCGCTGCGGCGTCGCGCGGCAGCAGGCGCTCCAGCGCGTGGCGCGAGCGCTCGACAACGAAACGTTCAGGCGTCGCGTCGGCGCCGGCCGTCTGCTGTGCCAGCCGGGTGGCCCAGGCGCGGTCTTCCGCGGTCCACAGCGGCGAGTCCCCGGCCGTCTCGACGGCCTGGACCAGGACCACGCGGCGTGCCTCTTCTTCGGTCATTGCGCCGCACTGTAGCGCGGCCACGGGGGCCGCCCGCTCGGCCGCCGGAGGCGAGGGCTACAGCAGTTCGACCGCCATCGCCGTGGCCTCGCCGCCGCCGATGCACAGCGCGGCGACGCCGCGGCGCAGTCCGCGCTGGCGCAGCGCGCCCAGCAGCGTGACGACGATGCGTGCGCCGGAAGCGCCGATCGGGTGGCCCAGCGCGCAGGCGCCGCCGTGCACGTTGACGATCCCGTGCGGCAGCGCGAACTCGTGCATCGCGGCCATCGTCACCGCGGCGAAGGCTTCGTTGACCTCCCAGAGGTCGACGTCGGTGGCGGTCCAGCCGGCCTTGGCCAGCGCCTTGCCGATGGCGCCGACCGGCGCGGTCGTGAACCACTCCGGCGCCTGGGCATGCACGGCGTGCGAGACGATGCGCGCCAGCGGCGTGATGCCATGGCGGGCGGCGGTCGACTCGCGCATCAGCACCAGCGCGGCGGCGCCGTCGGAGATGCTGGAGGCACTGGCGGCGGTGATCGTGCCGTCCTTCTTGAACGCCGGCTTCAGGCCCGGGATCTTGTCCGGGCGCGCCTTGAACGGCTGCTCGTCGCGGCGCACGACGGTCTCGCCGCCCTTGCCGGCGATCGTCACCGGCGCGATCTCCCAGTCGAAGCTGCCGTCCTCGTTGGCCTTCTTGGAACGTTCGGTCGACGCGATGGCAAACGCGTCCTGGGCCTCGCGGCTGAAGCCGTACTTGGCGACGCACTGCTCGGCGAAGACGCCCATCGCCTTGCCGCGTTCGTAGGCGTCCTCGAGGCCGTCGAGCGCCATGTGGTCGTACATCGGCGCGGCACCGTACTTGACGCCCTTGCGCGCGAACACGAGGTGCGGCGCGTTGGTCATGCTCTCCATGCCGCCAGCGACGAGCACGTCGGCGCTGCCGGCGGCGAGCATGTCGTGCGCGAACATCATCGTGCGCATGCCCGAGCCGCACATCTTGCTGAGCGTGACGGCACCGGCCGAATCGGGCAGCCCGGCGCGGCGCAGCGCCTGGCGCGCCGGCGCCTGGCCCTGGCCGGCCATCAGGCAGTTGCCGAGCAGCACCTCGTCGACGGCGTCGCCGGGCACGCCGGCACGCTCGACCGCGGCCTTCACCGCGACGGCGCCCAGCTCCCAGGCCTGCAGCGCGGCGAAGTCGCCGAGCAGGCCGCCGATCGGCGTGCGCGCGGCCGAGGCGATGACGATGGAATCAGGCATCTCGTGTCTCCTGGTGTTGTCGTGGCTCGTCGCGCCGGCCGAGCGAAAACCGCTTGGACGGCTCGTAGGGGAAGACGTCGTGCACGTGGCCGGCGGCGATGCGTTCCTTGTGCGTCTGCCAGAACGCCGCGTCGAGCAGGTCGGCGTGGTGGGCCATGAAGACCTCGCGCACCGCCGGGTTGCCGAGCAGGAAGGGGCCGAAGGTCTCGGGGAACACGTCCCTCGGGCCGACCGAGTACCAGATCTCGCCCGACATCTCGTCCTCTTCATTGCGCGGCGGCGGCACGCGGCGGAAGTTGCAGTCGGTGACGTACTCGATCTCGTCGTAGTCGTAGAAGACGACCTTGCCGTGGCGCGTGACGCCGAAGTTCTTCCACAGCATGTCGCCGGGGAAGATGTTGGCGGCCACCAGGTCCTTGATCGCGTTGCCGTACTCGACGACGGCGTGCGCCACCTGGTCGGGTGGCGCCTCCTGCAGGAAGATGTTCAGCGGGATCATCCGCCGCTCGATGTAGAGGTGGTGGATGATCAGCATGTCGCCGTCCTCCTCGAGCAGGCTGCCGCAGAAGCGGCGCAGCTCGGCGACCAGCTCGTCCTCGAAGCGGTGGCGCGGGAAGGCCACGCTGCTGTACTCCAGCGTGTCGGCCATGCGCCCGACACGGTCGTGCTGCTTGACGAGCAGGTACTTGGCCTTGATCTGCTCGCGCGTCGTCTCCTTCTGCGGCGGGTAGTAGTCCTTGATGACCTTGAAGACGTACGGGAACGACGGCAGATCGAAGACCAGCATCACCATGCCCTTGATGCCCGGGGCGATGCGGAACTTGTCGCTGCTGTAGCGCAGGTGGGCCAGGAAGTCCCGGTAGAACATGTTCTTGCCCTGCTTCTGCAGGCCCAGCGCGCTGTACAGCTCGGAGCGGTCCTTGTGCGGCATCATCGAGCGCAGGAACTGCACGCAGGCCGACGGCACCTCCATGTCGACCATGAAGTAGGCGCGCGCGAAGCTGAACAGCATCAGCAGGTCGTCCTCGCCGAACAGCGCGGCGTCGATGACCAGGCCCTGGCCGCGCTCGCCGTGCAGGATGGGCAGCGCGAACGGCGTCTCGTTGAAGCCGTTGATGATCTTGCCGACCAGGTAGGCGCCCTTGTTCCGGTAGAACAGGCTGGACAGCACCTGGATCTGGAAGTTGGCGCGCGGGCGGAAGCCCCCCAGCTCCGACAGCATCGCCTGCAGCACGCTCTCGACGTCGCGGTCGAGGTTCTCGAACGGCACGTCGAGCTGGAAGTTGTGCACGATGCGGTGCCAGGTCTCGGACAGCGTGCCGTGCGTCGGGTAGTAGGCGCGGTAGGTCGGGCGCGTGCCGGGCTCGTCGCTCTCGAGGTACTCGGTGCTGATCGCCGGGCGCACGAAGATGAAGTCGTTGTTGAAGTAGCTGCGGTGCAGCAGCTTGGCGGTCACCGAGTTGAAGAAGGTCTCGGCCAGCTCGGGCTGGCGGTGGTCGGTCAGCAGGCCGATGTAGTGCAGCTTGACCTGCTGCCAGGTGTTCATCGACAGCTCGGCGACGTGGAACTCGTCGCGCAGGCGCTGCACGGTCTCGGCCACGCGCAGGTCGTAGTACTCGATGCGCTCGCGCTGCGCGCGCTGCTGGCCGTGCCAGTCGGCGCGCTCGAAACGCTGCTTGGCGGCGGCGCTCGTCTCGCGGAACAGGCGGTAGTGGCGGTTGAAGCCGTCCAGCATCGCACGCGCGATTTCGTACGCGCGGCCGTCCCCGAGATGGCGCGGGAACATCAGCCGTCCCCGAAGCGGCGGTGCAGCGCCGCCAGTGCCGCCTCGTAGGCCGGCTCGACACCGTCGGGCCCCGAGGCGGTGATCGACAGGTCTTCCAGCAGCCCGTTGTGCAGGCCGTAGACCCAGCCGTGCACGACGACCTCCTGGCCGCGCTTCCAGGCGTCCTCGACGATGGTCGTGCGGCAGACGTTGCGCGCCTGCTCCAGCACGTTGAGCTCGCACAGCGCGTCGACGCGCCGGTCGGCGCTCAGCCCGTCGAGCAGGGCGCGGTGGCGGTCACGCACGTCCTGCACGTGGCGCAGCCAGTTGTCGACGAGGCCGACACGCAGGTTGCCGAGCGCGGCCATCACGCCGCCGCAGCGCGAATGGCCGACGACCATGATGTGGCGCACGCGCAGCTGGTCGACGGCGTACTGCAGCACCGACAGGCAGTTCAGGTCGGTCGGCACGACGACGTTGGCGACGTTGCGGTGCACGAACAGGTCGCCGGGCAGCAGGCCCACCAGCTCGTTGGCCGGCACGCGGCTGTCGGCGCAACCGATCCACAGGTACTGCGGCGTCTGCTGGTGCAGCAGCTTGGTGAAGAAACCGGGCTGGCGGCCTTCGATCTCGTCCGCCCAGGCTCGGTTGTTGGCGAACAGGTCGGACAGCGTCTGGGTCATGGCGGCGGGCGTCGATGGGATGCGGGGAAGTTTACGCAGCCATCCTGACGCGACCGTTCACATCGTCTCGGCGAACAGCTCGCGGCCGATCAGCATGCGGCGGATCTCCGAGGTGCCGGCGCCGATCTCGTAGAGCTTGGCATCGCGCCACAGCCGGCCCAGCGGGTAGTCGTTGATGTAGCCGTTGCCGCCGAAGATCTGGATGCCCTCGCCGGCCATCCAGGTGGCCTTCTCGGCGCACCACAGGATGACGCTGGCGCAGTCCTTGCGCACGCGGCGCACGTGGCCGGTGCCCAGCGCGTCGAGGTTCTTGCCGATCGTGTAGCAGAACGAGCGCCCGGCCTGCAGCACGGTGTACATGTCGGCCAGCTTGGCCTGGATGAGCTGGAACTCGCCGATGCTCCGGCCGAACTGCCTGCGCTCGTGCACGTAGGGCACGACCTCGTCCATCACCGCCTGCATGATGCCGATCGGCCCGGCGGCAAGCACCGCGCGCTCGTAGTCCAGGCCGCTCATCAGCACCTTGGCGCCGCCGTTGACTTCGCCGAGCACGTTCTCGGCCGGCACCTCGACGTCCTGGAAGACGAGCTCGCCGGTGTGGCTGCCGCGCATGCCCAGCTTGTCGAGCTTCTGCGCCACCGAGAAGCCCTTCATGCCCTTCTCGACGATGAAGGCGGTGACGCCGCGGCCGCCGAGCTCGGGCTCGGTCTTGGCGTAGACCACCAGCGTGTCGGCGTCGGGGCCGTTGGTGATCCACATCTTGCTGCCGTTGAGCACGTAGGCGTCACCACGCGGCACGGCACGCAGCTTCATCGACAGCACGTCGCTGCCGGCGCCGGGCTCGCTCATCGCCAGCGCGCCGACGTGCTCGCCGCTGATCAGCCTGGGCAGGTAACGCTGCCGCTGGGCTTCGCTGCCGTTGCGGCGGATCTGGTTGACGCACAGGTTGCTGTGCGCGCCGTAGCTCAAGCCCACCGAGGCGCTGGCACGCGAGATCTCCTCCATCGCCACCATGTGCGCGAGATAGCCGAGGCCGGCGCCGCCGTATTCCTCGGGCGCGGTGATGCCGAGCACGCCCAGCTCGCCGAGCTTGCGCCACAGGTCCATCGGGAAGCGGTCGCTGCGGTCGATCTCGGCGGCGCGCGGGGCGATCTCGGCGACGGCGAAGGCGCGCACCGCGTCGCGCAGCGCCTCGATGTCGTCGCCGAGCATGAAGTCCAGGCCGGGCAGGCTCATCCTCGTCTCCAGGGTGAGGCGGCCGGGGCGATGCCGGCCGCTCGTTGACGTTTACGTAAACGTCAATCTACCCGGCCCGGCGGCGCGGCTCAACGAGGGCTGACCCGACGTCGTGGCGGCGGCGCCGCAGCGGCCAGCAGCGTGCGGCAGCGATCCTCGTGCTGCGCGATCTCGGCCAGCGCGAGCTCGAGGTCCTCGCGCTGCTGCTCGAGCTGGCGCCGGTGCGCGGCCAGCGTGGCGAGAAAGGCCTGCAGCTGCTGCGCGGTGTCCGACGGCGACTCGTACATGTCGACGAGCTGCTTGATCTCCTGCAGCGAGAAACCCAGGCGCTTGCCGCGCAGCGTCAGCTTCAGCCGCGTGCGGTCACGCGGCGCATAGACGCGGTTGCGGCCCTCGCGCGCGGGTGTCAGCAGGCCGACGTCCTCGTAGAAGCGGATCGCGCGCGGCGTGATGCCGAACTCCTGCGCGAGTTCGGTGATGGTGTAGGTGCGGGCGCCCGGGCGCGTCGGATCCATGGCGAGTGACGTTGACGTCAACGTAAAGCGGGACGCCGAACTGTAAGCCGCGGCGCCGGCCCGCGGCTCAGGGCCGGCCCGGAGCGCGGCGCCAGGCAGGACGCGAGCGCCGGCAGCGAAAACGGGGGATGGGGGAGGAGCGGGCCGACGGGATCAGGCCCGGTGGGCATCGAGCGGGCGGCGGCCCCCGGAAGGACCACCGCCTCTCGCCGGTTTCTTGGAACCGATTCCCTGCGCCGACGGTGATGACAGCGTGTAGCCAAGTGTGACGCAAGACCCCGCCGACGCCCATACGCCGAGGGACGGATTGCGCCCCCAAACGTTTGCAGGGTGCGGGCTTCGCGGCGCCGCCGTGAGCGCGGCAGCGCGTCAGTCGAAGACCGGCAGCACCTCGTGGCGCAGCGCGCCGCGTGCCTGCTCGTAATCGGGCAGCACCGAGCGCACGACACCCCAGAACGCCGCGCTGTGGTTCATCTCGCGCAGGTGCGCCAGTTCGTGCGTGACGACGTAGTCGACGACCGGCAGCGCGAAGTGCACCAGGCGCCAGTTCAGCCGGATCGAGCCGTCGGCGCTGGCGCTGCCCCAGCGTGTGGCCGCCGAGCTCAGCGTCAGCCGGCGGACCTTCACACCCAGTTGCGGCGCGAACATCGTGATGCGCTCCTCGAAGACCCGCCGGGCCTGGCGCTGCAGCCAGCTCTGCACCGCGTCGCGCCACTGCTCGCGGCTCGCGCCCTGCGGCAGGCCCAGGCGCAGCGTGCCACTCTCGGCGTCGAGCATCGCGCCGGTGGCCGCCGGGTCCAGCCGCAGCACGAGGTCGCGGCCGAGGAAGGGGATCGTCGCGCCGTCGCGCCAGTCCACGCGCGCGGCGGCCAGGCGCCGGCCGCGTTCACGCTGCTCGTGCAGCTTGCGCAGGATCCAGCCGGCCTTGGCGCGCAGCGCCGTGTCGATGTCGGCCGCGGCCACCCAGCGCGGCGCGCTGACGCTCAGGCCTTCGGCGCCGATGACGAAGCCGATGCTGCGCCGGCGTGCGCGTCGCAGCTCGTAGCCGACGAGGTGTTCGCCCAGGCGGATCTCGCGCTGGGCGCGGGGGTGCAGGAAACCACCCGGCGACGGCGCTGCCGCACGCGCGGCAGCAGGCGGCGCGGCGGGCGCGGGCGGCGCGTCGAACAACGAGAGCTGGTGCGTGGACGCGGCGTCGGGCACGGACGGCATGCCCGATTCTAGGAAAGCCGGCTCAGGTTTCGCGGTAGGGCGCGAACAGGTCGCGCAAGGGCGTCGGCGCGACGGTGTCGCCGACGCTCAGCGAACGTTCGATCTCCGACAGGTGGCGGCGCATCTCGCCGGCCGCGCCGCCGCCGGCGCCGGCCAGTGCCGTCAGCAGCCCGGTGTGGGTGTGCGCGGCGCAGGTGCGCGCGCTGCCGCCCTGGTACAGCGCGATCAGCAGCGAGGTCGTCGGCAGCAGTTCGTCAAGCAGGCGCACGAAGACCGGGTTGCCGGCGAAACGCGCCAGCGCGCGGTGGAACTCGCCCGACAGCCGGATCGCCGCCGGCGCGTCGCCGCGCGCCTCGGCCTCGGCTTCCTGGCGCACCAGGGCCTCGAGCTCGGCCCGCTGCTCGGCGCGCAGCTTGCCGGCCAGGCGCCGCGCCAGCTCGCACTCGACGACGCGGCGCGCGTCGAAGACTTGCGCCGCCTGCTCGCGTGTCGGCTGCGGCACGCGCGCGCCGCGGTTGTGCTCCAGCTCGACGATCTGGTCCTGGCCCAGCCGGTGCAGCGCCTGGCGCACGACGGTGCGCGAGACACCGAAACCTTCGGCCAGCTCGACCTCGCGCAGCCGCGTGCCCGGCGCCAGACGGTGCTCGACGATCGCGGCGTGGATCGTGTCGTAGACGCGCTGCGTCGCCGTCGCCGGCGTGGAGGCGATGCGGCGCCGGGCCGGCGAGGCAAGTTCCAGGTCGGTGCGCGGGCTCATCGGCGCCGCCGGACGCAACGAGCGTGCCAACACGGCGGCGCCGAGGCCGAGCTCGCCGACAGCCGGCGCCTACACCTCGCCGCGCTCCAGGCCCTGGGCCGACGACGCGGCGGGCCTGGCCGCATAGGCCTCGGGGGTCCAGGCGGCGCATCTCGGTCTCGATCCAGGCTTCGACCTCGTGCATCAGCTCGTCGGGCTGGCGGCCGGCGGCGTCGATCGGCGCGCCGATCGAGACCTCGACGCAGCCCGGCCGCAAGATCATGCTTTTGGCCGGCCAGCAGCGGCCGGCGGCCACCGCGATCGGCACGATGGGCACGCCGGCGGTGATGGCCAGGCGCGCGGCGCCGGTCTTGTAGGCGCCCTGGCTGCCGCGCGGCACACGCGTGCCCTCGGGGAACATGATCACCCAGTTGCCCAGGTCGAACAGGCGCCGGCCCTGCTTGGCGACCTTGTTCCAGGCCTCGGCGCGGCGCGAGCGGTCGATGTGGATCATGTCCAGCCGCGCCAGCGCCCAGCCGAAGAACGGCACCCACAGCAGTTCGCGCTTGAAGACGTAGGCGATCGGGTGCGGCATCAGCATCGGCAGCGCGAAGGTCTCCCAGGTCGACTGGTGCTTGGCGGCGAGCACGACGGCCGAACGGCGGTCGGCACGTGTCGGCACGTTCTCGATGCCGTGCACGCGCCAGTCGACGCCGCAGATGACACGCGCGCTGTGGATCGCCAGCGTCACCCAGCCGACGCAGATGCGGTAGCAGACACGCTTGGGCGCGACGACCGAGGCCAGCACCAGCACCGTCGCCCAGGGCACGACGGTCAGCGTCAGCCAGGCCCAGTACAGCGCCGAGCGCGCCAGCCAGCCGGCGCGCATCAGCTGCGGTCCTCCGCGGCCGCCTCCTGCGGCTGGCTGCGGTCGCGCTGCAGGATGTAGTCGACGAAAGCCGCCAGGCTGGCATGGGCGCGCGCGCCCGGCACCTGGTGCAGCGTGTGGTGCAGCTGCTCGTCGTCGAGCGCCGCGGCGCGGCCGGAGAGGATCAGGTGCGGCTCGCAGCCGGCGGCGCGTGCGGCGACCAGGTCACGCACCGTGTCGCCGGCCATCGGCACGCTCTTCAGGTCGACGCCGTAGCGCCGGCCGACCTCCAGCAGCAGACCCGGCAGCGGCTTGCGGCAGTCGCACTGCTCCTCGGGCGTGTGCGGGCAGAAGAACACGGCGTCGAAACGCCCGCCCAGCGCGGCCAGCTGGCGCTGCATGTGTGCGTGCACGGCGTTGACCGAGACCATGTCGATCATGCCGCGGCCGATGCCGGCCTGGTTGGTGGCCAGCACGACGTGCCAGCCGGCGTGGTTCAGCCGCGCGACGGCCTCCAGCGAGCCCTTGATCGTGACCCATTCCTCGGGCCCCTTGACGTGATCCTCGCGGTACTCGTTGAGGATGCCGTCGCGGCCCAGGATCACGAGCTTGATCGACGGCGCGGGCATCGGCTTCTCCTCGTCAGGCCGCCAAACGCGACAGGTCGGCGACGCGGTTCATCGCAGCATGGAGCGTGCCCAGCAGCGCCAGGCGGTTGCGGCGCAGCGCCGGGTCGTCGGCGTTGACCATCACGGCGTCGAAGAAGGCGTCGACCGGCGCCTTCAGCGCCGCCAGCGCCTGCAGCGAGGCGGTGTAGTCGGCACGGGCGAAGGCTTCGTCGGCCTGCGGCGCGACGCGGCCCAGCGCGTCGAACAGCGCCGCTTCGGCCGGCTCGACCAGGCGCGCCGGCTCGACAGCGCCGCCGGCGGCCTCGTCGCTCTTCTTCAGGATGTTGCCGACACGCTTGTTGGCGGCGGCCAGCGCCGGCGCCTCGGGCAGCGCGGCGAAGGCGCGCACCGCCGCCAGACGCTGCGGCAGCTCGGCCCAGCGTTCGGTGCGCAAGGCGACGACGGCGTCGACCTCGTGCGCGCTGTAGCCCTGCTCGCGCAGCCAGCCGACCAGGCGCTCGTCGAGGAAACGCAGCACCTCGGCCTGGGCCTGGCCGTGGCCCTCGGGGAAGGCACGGAAGGCCGCCGACACCAGCTCGGGCACCGACAGCGGCAGCGCCTTCTCGACCAGCATGCGGATCACGCCCAGCGCGTGGCGGCGCAGCGCGAACGGGTCCTTGTCGCCGGTGGGCAGTTGGCCGATGCCGAACAGGCCGGCCAGCGTCTCCAGCTTGTCGGCCAGCGCGACCGTGATGCCGGCCAGGCCGGCGTCGGTGCGCGGCAGCGCGTCGCCGGCGAAACGCGGGCGGTAGTGGTCCTCGACGGCCAGCGCGACGGCTTCGGTCTCGCCGTCGTGGCGCGCGTAGTAGCCGCCCATCACGCCCTGCAGCTCGGGGAACTCGCCGACCATGTCGGTCAGCAGGTCGGCCTTGGCCAGCAGCGCGGCGCGGTCGGCCTGCGCGGCCAGTGCCGAGCCGCCGAGCTGCTCGCCGATGTGGCGCGCGATCGTGCGCACACGCTCGACCCGTTCGCCCTGGCTGCCCAGCTTGCCGTGGTAGACCACCTTGGCCAGCGCCGGGATGCGCGACTCCAGCGTCTTCTTGCGGTCCTGGTCGAAGAAGAACTTGGCGTCGGCCAGGCGCGGGCGCACGACACGCTCGTTGCCGCCGACGACGCGGCTGGCGTCGGCCGGGCGGATGTTGCTGACGACGAGGAACCGTTCGGTCAGTCGGCCCTGGGCGTCGAGCAGCGGGAAGTACTTCTGGTTGGCCTTCATCGTCAGGATGAGGCACTCCTGCGGCACGGCCAGGAACTCGGGCTCGAAACGCGCCAGCAGCACGTTCGGGCGCTCGACCAGCGCCGTCACCTCGTCGAGCAGCGCGTCGTCGTCGATCGGCTTCAGGCCTTCGTTCGCGGCGGCCTCGTTCAGCTGGCGCACGATCTCGGCGCGGCGCTCGGCGAAGCTGGCGATGACGGCACCTTCGTCACGCAGCTGCGCGGCGTAGCTGTCGGCGTCGCGGATCTCGACGGTCGGCGCCGCCGCCTCGAAGCGGTGGCCGCGCGTCGTGCGGCCGGCCTGCAGGCCGAGCACGCCGACCGGCACGACTTGCGAGCCGTGCAGCGCGATCAGGCCGTGCGCCGGGCGCACGAAGTCGACGCTGGTCCAGCCGTCGGCGAGCTGGTACTTCATGACCTTGGGGATCGGCAGCTTGGCGACGGCGTCGGCCAGCGCCTTCTGCAGGCCCTCGGCCAGCGTCGCGCCGGGCTGCACGCTGTCCAGGTAGAGCGCCTCGTTCTTGCCTTCGCCCTGGCGCTTGAGCTGCGCCACGACCTCGGCGCCGTGGCCCAGCGCGGCGAGCTTCTTCAGCAGCGCCGGCGAGGCGCTGCCATCGGAGGACAGCGCCACGGCCACCGGCATCAGCTTGGTGCTGACGGCCTGGTCGGGCGCCTTGGCGGCGACGGCGGCGACCTGCACCGCCAGGCGGCGCGGCGAGGCGTAGGCGGTGACGGCGGCGTCGGCCGCGGCGAGCTGCTGGGCGCGCAGGCCGTCGGCCAGCACGGCGGCAAACGCCTCGCCCAGCTTCTTCAGCGCCTTGGGCGGCAGTTCCTCGACGAAGAGTTCGACGAGCAGGTTCTTCTTGTCGTTCATGGTTCAGGCCGCCTTCTTCGCGAGTTGCGCGGCGACTTCGTCGGCCCACTCGCGCGGCGCGAGCGGGAAGCCCAGGCGGGCGCGGCTGTCGAGATAGCTCTGGGCGACGGCGCGCGCCAGGTTGCGGATGCGGCCGATGTAGGCGGCACGTTCGGTGACGCTGATCGCGCCGCGTGCGTCGAGCAGGTTGAAGGTGTGCGCGGCCTTCAGCAACTGCTCGTAGGCCGGCAGCGCGAGCTGCTGCTCCATCAGGTACTTGCTCTGCTTCTCGTGCGCCGAGAAGGCGGAGAGCAGGAAGTCGACGTCGCTGTGCTCGAAGTTGTAGGTGCTCTGCTCGACTTCGTTCTGGTGGTAGACGTCGCCGTACTTCAGCGTGTCGGTCCACTGCAGGTCGTAGACGTTGTCGACGCCCTGCAGGTACATCGCCAGACGCTCCAGGCCGTAGGTGATCTCGCCGGTGATCGGCTTGCAGTCGATGCCGCCGACCTGCTGGAAATAGGTGAACTGCGTCACCTCCATGCCGTTGAGCCAGACCTCCCAGCCCAGGCCCCAGCAGCCCAGCGTCGGGTTCTCCCAGTCGTCCTCGACGAAACGCACGTCGTTGGACTTCAGGTCGAAGCCCAGCGCCTCGAGCGAGCCGAGGTAGAGGTCGAGGATGTTGGCCGGCGCGGGCTTCAGCACCACCTGATATTGGTAGTAGTGCTGCAGGCGGTTCGGGTTCTCGCCGTAGCGGCCGTCCTTGGGGCGGCGGCTGGGCTGCACGTAGGCCGCCTTCCAGGGTTCCGGGCCGATCGAACGCAGGAAGGTCGCGGTGTGGCTGGTGCCGGCGCCGACTTCCATGTCGTAAGGCTGCAGCAGGGCACAGCCCTGGGCGTCCCAGTAGGACTGCAGCTTGAGGATGATCTGCTGGAAGGTGAGCATGACGGCGGGCGCAAACGGAAAACCCGGAAGTTTACGCAGCCCGCCGCCTCCACCCCGCCGACAGGATCACGACCAGCGCCGCCAGCCCCGCCAGCGGCCACAGCCCGAAACGTGCCGCCCACCAGGCAAACGGCGTGACGCCGCTGCGGCCCTCGACCTCGGCTTCGAGCACGCCGCGCGTGCCGGGCGCGAGCTGCGCCGTCACCACGCCGCGGGCGTCGATGACCACCGTCATGCCGGTGTTCGTCGCGCGGATCATCGGCCGCTGGAACTCCAGCGCACGCAGGCGCGAGATGTTCAGGTGCTGCGGCAGCGCCACCGTGTCGCCGAACCAGGCGATGTTCGAGACGTTGGCGAAGATCGTCGGCGCGGCCGCCGGGTCGGCGAAACGCCGCGCCAGCTCCTCGCCGAACAGATCCTCGTAACAGATGTTCGGGCCGATGCGCTGGCCGAGCACGGCGAACGACGGCGGGTCGACGACGCCGCGGTCGAAGTCGCCGAGCGGGATGTTCATCGCCTCGGTGAACCAGCGGAAACCCGTCGGCACGAACTCGCCGAAAGGCACGAGGTGGTGCTTGTCGTAGCGGTAGCGCTCGCCGTCGGAGAGCCCGGCGACCGAGTTCGTGTAGCCGCGCTCGAAGTCGCCCAGCGGCACGCCGACCAGCGCCGCACGCCCCGGCGCGGCGAAGCGCGCGACCAGACGGTCCCAGTAGCCGGGCGCGAAGTCGGCAAGCTGGAACGGCAGCAGCGGCACCGCGGTCTCGGGCGCGACGACGAGCTGGCCGCGTGCGCCGTCCAGCGCCTGCTCCAGCCAGGCCATCGCCTCGGGCATGCGCTCGACGGCGAACTTCTCGTCCTGGGCGACGTTGGTCTGCACCAGCGTCACCGTCAGCGCGCCGGCCGGGGCGTCGAAACGCTGCAGCGCCGCCAGCCAGGGCAGGCCGAGCAGCGCCAGCGCCGCGAGCAGCGGCGCGACCCGCCCGCGCCGCGCGGCCGCGGCATGCGCCAGCAGCCCGGCGGCGAGAGCCAGCAGCGCGCCCAGGCCGTAGACGCCGACCCACGGCGCCAGCGCCGCCAGCGGCGCGTCGACCAGCGCGTAGCCCGAGGCGACCCAGGGGAAGCCGGTGAACAGCACGCCGCGCGCCAGCTCGGCCAGCAGCCACAGCGCCGCGAACAGCGCCGCGTCGGGCGCGGCACGGCCGCGCCGCCAGCGCGCGAAGGCGGCCATCGCCGCCGCGAGATACAGAGACAGCGCCGCCGCCAGCGCGGCGACGCCGGCACCGGCCAGCGGCGCCGGCAGGCCGCCGTAGCGGTGCATGCTGACGTACAGCCACCAGGTGCCCGCCACCAGCCAGCCGAAGCCGTAGGCCCAGCCCAGCAGCGCCGCCCGCCCCGGCGAGGCACGGCCGCAGGCCAGCGCCAGCAGCGCCGTCGACACCACGGCCAGCGGCCAGGCCGAGGTCTGCACGAAAGCCAGCGTCTGCAGCGCACCGAGCGCGGCCATCACCGCCGGCAGCGACCAGCGCCCACGCGCGGCCGGGCGCGCCGTCGTGAACATGATCCGGGTCACCGCCGCCCCTCGCGGGCGGCGTTCACGGCCGCGGCCCGCGTCATGCGCGAGCTTCGCCGGACTCACCGATGCGCCAGACGCGGAACCAGCGCACGGCGCCGCCGCGTGTCAGCATCACCGTGAAGCGCAGGCCGCCGATCTCCAGCGACTCGCCGCGCCGCGGCACACGGCCGAACTCGTGCGCCACGAGGCCGCCGATGGTGTCGAAGTCCTCGGTCGACAGCTCGACGGCGAAGGCGCGGTTGACGGCCTCGATCTCGACGTCGCCGGCGACGCGCTGAGAGCCGTCGGCCAGCGTGTAGATGCCGGCGTCGCCGCGGCCGTCGTCGCGATCGTCGAACTCGTCCTCGATCTCGCCGACGATCTCCTCGAGCACGTCCTCGATCGTGATCAGCCCGGCGGTGTTGCCGAACTCGTCGATGACGATCGCGAGGTGGTTGCGGTTGGAGCGGAAGTCGCGCAGCAGCTCGTTCAGGCGCTTGCTCTCGGGCACGAAGACCGCCGGACGCAGCAGCGTGCGCAGGTTCAGCCCGGGCGCACGCTGCAGCTTCAGCAGGTCCTTGGCCAGCAGGATGCCGATGACGTTCTCGCGCTTGTCCTCGTAGACCGGGAAACGCGAGTGCCCGGCCTCGATGACGGCCGACAGAAGCGCGTCGTAGCCGGCGTCGATGTCGAGCATGTCCATGCGCGGCGCGGCGACCATCACGTCGCCGGCGCTGAGATCGGCCATGCGCAGCACGCCCTCGAGCATCAGCCTGGACTCGGGCTCGATCAGCTCGCGCTGCTCGGCGTCGGCCAGGGTCTTCATCAGCTCGTCCTTGCTGTCGGGGCCGGGCGAGACGAACTCGACGAGGCGCTCGAAGAACGAGCGCTTGTCCGCGGGCGACGTCGTCGCGCCGCGCGCGGACTTGGGAGAAGGAGGTTCGGACACGAGGGTGTCGGCAGTGGGGGTAGCGAAGAATACCCCACGCGCTTGACACGGTCTGGGGCTTGCAAGACAGTCTGCCGCCCTCAACTGGGAAGGCCTCTCCCGGCATCCCCACTCCCCCCGACACCATGAGCAACGGACTGATCCCGGCCACCATCCTCACGGGCTTCCTGGGCAGCGGCAAGACGACGCTGCTCAAGCGCGTGCTGACCGAAGCACACGGCCAGAAGATCGCCGTCATCGAGAACGAGTTCGGCGAGGAGAACATCGACAACGACATCCTCGTCGCCGACACCGAGGAACAGATCATCCAGATGAGCAACGGCTGCGTCTGCTGCACGATCCGCGAGGATCTGCGCTCGACGCTGTCGGACCTGGCCGAACGCCGCCGCAAGGGCCTGATCGCGTTCGACCGCGTCGTCATCGAGACCACCGGCCTGGCCGACCCCGGCCCGGTGGCGCAGACCTTCTTCATGGACGACGAGATCGCCGAGAGCTACCTGCTCGACTCGGTGGTCACGCTGGTCGACGCGGTGCACGCCGACGAGCAGCTGAACACGCGCCAGGAAGCGCGCCGCCAGGTCGGCTTCGCCGACCGGCTGTTCATCAGCAAGGCCGACCTGGCGCCGGCCGCCGCGCTCGACGCGCTGCAGTACCGGCTGCGCCAGATGAACCCGCGTGCGCCGCAGCGCTCGGTGCATTTCGGCGAGGTCGCGATCGCCGAGGTCTTCGACCTCAAGGGCTTCAACCTCAGCGCCAAGCTCGACATCGACCCGGACTTCCTGGCCGACCAGGCACACGCGCACGACCATCATCACCATCACCACCACGACGGCGAGGCCTGCGACCACCCCAGCCACCACGCGCACGACGACGACGTGAAGTCCTTCGTCTTCCGCGCCAAGCGGCCGTTCAGCCCGGCCAAGCTGGAGGACTTCCTCGGTTCGGTGGTCCAGGTCTACGGGCCGAAGATGCTGCGCTACAAGGGCGTGCTGTACATGAAGGGCAGCGAGCGCAAGGTCGTGTTCCAGGGCGTGCACCAGCTGATGGGCAGCGACCTGGGACCGAAGTGGGCGCCGGGCGAGGAGAAGCTCAGCAAGCTGGTCTTCATCGGCATCGACCTGCCGCGCGACATCCTCGAACAGGGGCTGGAGCAGTGCCTCGTCTGAGGGTGCCCGCCGGGCCCGCTGCGCCTTGCGCGCAGCCGTCGGGGACGTGGCTACAATCCGCGCGCCTTGCGGCTGCCCAGCCCCGAGGACCCGACCCAGGGCAGCGGGTATAACCGGACATTCAGCGCGTCCCTGGACACAGGGCGAGGAGAGACTCCCGTGAGCAAGTCCACAGCCAAGCCCGCGGTCGCCGCCGCCAAGACGGCCTCCAAGGCCGGCAAGACCCCGGCATCGCCCGCCCCCTCGCCCGTTCCGGCCCAGCCGGAAAACCGTTTCACCGCCCGTTTCGCGCCGGCCCGCCCGGCGCCCAAGAATTCGCCCGAACCGATGGATGTGATCAAGCCGGCCACCAAGGCCGACCCGAAGCTGGCCGAGGCCTGGAAGAACAAGGCCGGTCGCGATCTGACCGAAGCCGAGCTGCTGGCGATGCCCGACAGCGAGTACATGAACGACAAGCAGATCGACTTCTTCCGCGCGCGGCTGCAGGCGCAGAAGGACGACCTGCTGTCCAACGCCGGCGAGACCACCGAGCACCTGCGCGAGGACACCTCGATCGTGCCGGACCCGGCCGACCGGGCGACGATCGAGGAAGAGCACGCGCTGGAGCTGCGCACCCGCGACCGCGAGCGCAAGCTGCTGAAGAAGATCGCCCAGTCGATCGCTCGCCTGGACAGCGGCGAGTACGGCTACTGCGACGAGACCGGCGAACCGATCGGCCTGGCGCGCCTGCTCGCGCGGCCCACCGCCACGCTGTCGCTGGAAGCGCAGCAGCGCCGCGAGCTCAAGCAGAAGATGTTCGGCGACTGAGGTCGCCGCCAGCAAGCGCCGCCGGAGCGCCACCGTCGCCGGCTACATTACGACCATGGCGGACACCAAGGACGGCGACAGCTTCTTCAAGAAGGTCGTGCGCTTCGTCGCCAACCCGACGACCGACTGGACCGAGCTGAACTCGCGCCAGGACGACCACCGCGAGCTCGAGATCGAGAAGACCGAGCTCAAGGCGATGATCGAGCGCAAGCGGCGCAACGACTTCGTCCGCAAGCGCGAGTTCGACATGCTGCGCCGCGTGCGCCGCGAGGGCCTGTCGCCCGAGCAGCTCGCGGCGCTGGGCGGCTCCTCCCGCCTGGACGACTCCGAAGCCCGGCTGCCCGAATCCTCCGGCGCCCGCGTCGACTCCGGCGTCAAGGAGAAGATCGACGCCATCGAACAGCAGATGGTCGGCGACCACTACGACGGCGGCCGCCCCGGTGCACGCACGCCGTCGCCGCCGCCTGCGGCGCCCGCCCCGGCCCGCTCCGAGCCGATGCGTGTGGCCAGCCGAGGCCTGGAGTTCGCGCCGCTGACCCAGCCCACGCCGGGCCAGACGCTCGGCGAACTGCCGCCGCCCACGCTGCCGGCGGCCATCCCGACACTGACGCTGCCGCTCACCGTGTCGAGCCATCTGGCGGCCACGCCCAGCGAGTTCGGCAGCCCGTTCGCCGTCGAGGTCAGCGAGGTCGTGCACGACCCCGAGCTCGACGAGGCGGTGATCGCCTTCGCGAATGCCGACTTCAACACCTGCGAGCAGGCGCTGCAGCAGCTGACCGCGGCCGAAGGCTCGCGCGCCCAGCACGCCGAGACCTGGCTGGTGCTGTTCGACCTGTACCGGGCCACCGGCCAGCAGGCCCGGTTCGAGAGCCTGGCGATCGACTACGCGCAGCAGTTCGGCTGGTCCGCGCCGCAGTGGTACTCGCTGCCCAAGCTGGTGGCCGAGGCGGTGGCCGACGAGCGCCCGCGCCCGGGCGAGCCCACCACACGCGCCTCGGGCGAGGTCGGCTGGGCCTGCCCCGAGTCGCTCGACCTGGACGCGCTGGCGCGGCTGCGTTCGCTGACGCTGCAGATGCCGCTGCCCTGGGTCTTCGACTGGAGCCGGCTGCGCTCGATCGACCCCGAGGCGGCGATGCAGCTGTCGACGCTGTTCCGGCTGTGGGCCGGGCAGGCGCTGGAGATGCGCTGGATCGCCGGCGACCAGCTGTTTGCCGTGCTCGCCGAAGCCGCGCCGACCGGCGTGCGCGACGCCGACCCGGCCTACTGGCTGACACGTCTGGACGCGCTGCGCCTGGCCAATCGCGCCGACCAGTTCGACGAGGCGGCGATCGACTACTGCGTCACCTACGAGGTCTCGCCGCCATCCTGGGAAGCGGCACGCTGCCGCGTGCGCATCAGCGGCACCGGCGCGTCCACGCGCACGCCGCCGATGTCGATGATCGGCGAGGTCTCGACCAGCTTCCTCGAGTCGGCGATGCCCGACGACACCGTGCTGCAGGTCGAGCAGGCCCACGTCGAGCTCTCCGGCCAGCTCGTCGGCGACATCGGCAAGACGCTGGCCCTGCTCGACGGCCAGCTCGGCGCGGCGCCGCTGGTCAGCGTCTCCTGCGCGCGCCTGATCCGCGTCGACTTCATCGCCGCCGGCGACCTGCTCAACTGGGTCATCACCAAGGGCGAGACCGAGAAGCGCTCGGTGATGTTCGTCGACGCCCACCGCCTCGTCGCGCTGTTCTTCGGCGCGATGGGCATCAAC
>NZ_AEWG01000029.1 GCF_000190375.1 Rubrivivax benzoatilyticus JA2 = ATCC BAA-35 | reverse complement strand
GCCCGCGGCACTCGCCACGCGGGGTCGCCGCCCCGCGCGGCCGGTCCGCCGACACGCCGGCAAGCCTGCGTCCGACATCGGCCGGGCCGTGCCCACGGAACTCCGCCCCGCGGCCGGGGTCTCTCCTCTTCAACAAGGAGAGAGGGATGCTCGAGGACATTGCAGGTTATCTGCAGATCGAGTCGTGGCCGCTCGTGCCGCAGATGCCGTTCTGGGGCGCGCTGGCGCTCGTGGCCGGTGCGCTGCTGGGCGAGGGCGTGCGACGGGCGTTCGGCGTGCCGCGCATCATCGGCTACAGCGCCGTCGGCCTTGCCATCGGCCTCGGCGGCTGGGGCGGCGGCGTGCTGCAGGGTCCGGCGCGGCTGGTCGTCGACCTGGCGCTGGCGCTGCTGCTGTTCGAGCTGGGCAGCCGCGTGCGGCTGCGCTGGCTGCAGGCCAACCCGGCGCTGCTGGCGACCAGCGCGCTGGAGGCCTTCGCCAGCCTGGCGGCGATCTACCTGGCGCTGCGCGCCTTCGGCCAGCCGGTCAACGTCGCGCTGGCCTGCGCGACGCTGGGCACCTGCGCCTCGGGCGCGGTGATCGCGCGCGTGGCCAGCGAGCTGAAGTCCGCCGGCCAGGTGACCGAACGCATGATCGTGCTGACGGCGCTGAACACGCTGCTGGCGGTGCTGGCGCACAAGCTGGTCATCGGCTGGCTGCACCTGGACGTGGCCGGCGACTGGGTGCGCGCGGTGTCGCAGCCGCTGTGGGTCTTCGGCGGCTCGGTGCTGCTGGCGGCGCTGCTGTCGCGGCTGGTCGCCTGGGTCGCGCGCCGCCTGGATCTGCGCGACGAGAACGCCGCGCTGCTGCTGCTCGGCATGATCGTGCTGGCGCTGACCATCGCCCAGCTGCTGAACCTGTCGACGCTGCTGGTGCCGCTGCTGGCCGGCGTGCTGCTGCGCAACTCGACCGAACGCCCCTGGGTCTGGCCGCGCCACTTCGGCACCGCCGGCGGGGTGCTGGTGCTGATGCTGTTCGTCGTCGTCGGCAGCGTCGTGACGCTGGACGCGGTGCTGGTCGGCGGCGGCCTGGCGATCGTGCTGCTGCTCGCGCGCGGCATCGCCAAGACGGCGTCGGTGTTCGCCTTCGCGCGCTGGAGCGGCATCGGCCTGCGCCAGGCCGCCGGGCTGTCGCTGGCGCTGACGCCGATGTCGGGCACGGTGCTGGTGCTGCTGACCGACCTGCA
Organism: Rubrivivax benzoatilyticus JA2 = ATCC BAA-35; assembly: GCF_000190375.1. Taxonomy (GTDB): domain Bacteria; phylum Pseudomonadota; class Gammaproteobacteria; order Burkholderiales; family Burkholderiaceae_C; genus Rubrivivax; species Rubrivivax benzoatilyticus. Next base: position 29,523 of record NZ_AEWG01000029.1, on the reverse strand, counting down.
GCTCACGCACCCGGGCTTCGCGCCGGCGGTGGTGCCGATCGTGCTGTCGGCGATCGCCTTCATGGAGCTGCTCGGGCCGCTGGCCGTGCAGTGGGGCCTGCGCCTGGCCGGCGACCACCGCCCCGAACCCACCTGGCGTGCGCCCGAGACGGAGGTCACGGCATGAGCCTCGAGAAGTTCTCCGATTCGCGTCCGCTGACGCTGGGCGTCGAGCTCGAGCTGCAGATCGTCTCGACGCACGACTACGACCTGACGCCGGCCGCCGCCGACCTGCTGCGTGTGCTGGGCAAGCGCAAGCTGCCCGGCAGCATCGTGCCCGAGATCACCGACAGCATGATCGAGCTGTCGACCGGCATCTGCGAGGACCACGCCGACGCGCTGGCGCAGCTCACCGAGATCCGCGACGCGCTGGTGCAGGCCGCCGACAAGCTGGGCGTGGCGCTGTCGGGCGGCGGCACGCACCCGTTCCAGGACTGGAGCCAGCGGCGCATCTTCGACAAGCCGCGCTTCAAGCAGATCAGCGAGCTCTACGGCTACCTGTCCAAGCAGTTCACGATCTTCGGCCAGCACGTGCACGTCGGCTGCTCGACGGCCGACGAGGCGCTGGTGCTGCTGCACGGCCTGGGGCGCTACATCCCGCACCTGATCGCGCTGTCGGCCTCGTCGCCGTTCGTGCAGGGCACCGACACCGCGTTCCATTCGGCGCGGCTGAACTCGGTGTTCGCGTTCCCGCTGTCGGGGCGTGCGCCGTTCGTGCTGACCTGGGAGGACTTCGGCGTCTTCTTCGCCAAGATGACGCGCACCGGCGTCGTCAAGAGCATGAAGGACTTCTACTGGGACATCCGGCCCAAGCCCGAGTTCGGCACGATCGAGGTGCGGGTGCTGGACACCCCGCTGACGATCGAGAAGGCCGCGGCGATGGCCGGACTGATCCAGTGCCTGGCGCGCTGGCTGCGCATCGAGCGCCCGTTCCAGCCGGCCGAGGACGACTACCTGCCGTACACCTTCAACCGCTTCCAGGCCTGCCGCTTCGGGCTGGACGCGCTGTACGTCGACCCGGGCACCGGCGAACACCGCCCGCTGCGCGAGGACCTGCAGGCGCTGCTGGTGCGGCTGGAGCCGCACGCCGCCGACCTGCGTGCCGAAGGCGCCTTGCAGTTCCTGCGCCGCGAACTCGCCGGCCACGGCAACGACGCCTGCTGGATCCGCGCGACGCAGTCACGCGAGCACCTGCTCAACGAGGTCGTGCGGCGGCAGACGCTGAGATGGGCGGGGCGGGGGTGAGCGGCGAGGGGGCGGCGGTGCCCCCTCACGGCCGCGTCATTCAGCGCCCGTAGGCCGCCTTGGCCTGGCGGCGGCTGTCGGCCAGCGAGGCCAGGGCCTTGTCCAGGTCCACGTTGCCGACCGCGGCGTTGATCGCCTCCATCAGCAGCTCCTCGGCCTTGTCCTGGCTGGCGTACTCGTGCGTGCTCGTCGACACGCCGCTGTACTCGTTGGTGAAGATCATCAGGTTCTTGTCCTTCAGGCCCACCGCCGCCCAGCCGATCGACTGGTTGCCCAGCACCGTGGCCTGGCCGTGGATGTACAGAACGGCGTTGGCGGCGTTGAGCTTCTTGCAGATGACGTCGTAGTTGTCGAAGCCCCAGCCGTTCTGGCGCACGACCTTCACGATCTTGTCGGAGGCGGTGTTGTAGGTGACGTTGCAGGCGGCCGCGGCCTGGAAGGAGACGGCTGCGGCGGCGACGGCGAAGGCGAACTGCTTGAGCATGGAATGTCGATGAATGGAGGCCGCGGCGCATCGAGCCGCCGCGGCGTCTGGCCAGGAGATCCGCCGGGGGCTGCCCGGCGCTGTCGTGCCGCCGCGCGGCGGCACGCCCTTCGTCTTTCGACCAACCGCGGCGGGAGTTGAGCGGACGCCGCCGCAGCAGCGCCGGTGCCGGACGGTGCATGCATGGGTCACGGCTTCCTTGCGGGTGTGGAAAGCTGCTCAGGTCGACGGCCGGTTTGGCCGGGAGGCGAAACCTAGAATCCATGTGGACATGGTGGCCGGCACCGAGCGTCGTGCCATCCGGTCCACGGGACGCGGTCGGGCGTTCGTTCTCCTGCAGGCTGGGCTCTGGCCTGCTGCGGCCGACCGTCCGACTCCGGTCGTGCCGAAGGTCGGCTCCTGCCGGTGACCCGCTGCCGACGACAGCTTCTGCGCCGCGGTCCGGCGCCTTTGCATGCACAGCAACATGACACTTCCCGATACCCGGTACCGCCTGCGATCGGCAGCCCGCTGGCTGGTCGTTGCCGTCATGGCCACTGCCGGGGCCTTGCCCGCGGTGCGGGCCGCCGACGCCACGACCACCCACCGCATCGTCGTCGGCTATGCGTCCGACGACAGCACGCTGCGCACGACGGCGGCGTCCGATGCGCGCCGCTCCCGCCTGTCGGCGCTCGTCGCCGCGGCCCGGCCCGACGGCTCGCTGCGCCTGCAGAGCGCCGAAGCGCGCCGTGGCGGCGCCTGGCTGCTGCGCCTGGACCGCGAGGTCTCGCTGGCCGAGGCGCGCCGCATCGCCGCGTCGATGCGCGGCGCCGAGAAGTCGATCCGCTACGCCGAGCCCGACCTTCGTGTGCGGCGTCTGGACTACGACGACCCGTACTTCTCCACCCAGTGGAACATCGGCGCGGGCGGCGTCCCCGCGGCCGGTGCGGCCGACTTCGTCAGCGCCTGGGCGCACGTGGCCCCGCCGGCGGTCAAGCCGGTGGTGGCGGTCATCGACACCGGCTACCTGCCGCATGCCGACATGGGCGCCGACTACCTGAAGGGGCCGAGCTTCATCACCGACCCGACCGTCGCCGGCAACGGCGTGGCGCGTGGCGGTGACGGCACCGACCCGGGCGACTACTGCGACGACACCAGCGACCCCTCGAGCTGGCACGGCCTGAAGGTCGCCAGCCTCATCGCCGCCCAAGGCGGCAACGGTGCCGGCATCGTCGGCGCCGCAAGCGGCTATGCCCGGGTGCTGAGCGTCCGGGCCCTGGGCCGCTGCGGCGGCTGGCTCAGCGACGCCTCCGACGCGATCGCCTGGAGTGCCGGCGCGTCGGTGCCCGGCATCGCGCCGAACGCCACGCCGGCCAAGGTGCTGAACCTGAGCCTGGGCGGCGACGCCGGCGTCGCCTGCCCGGTCTACATGCAGGAGGCCGTGAACACCGCGCGCTCGCTGGGCGCGCTGGTGGTCGCCGCGGCCGGCAACGACGGGCTGCCGACGATCGGCAGCCCGGCCAACTGCGACGGCGTGCTGGCGGTCGGGGCGCACACCCGATCCGGCGACCTGGCCGACTACTCCAACTATTCCAGCCGCGTCACGCTGACGGCGCCGGGTGGCGGCGACTGCCTGCGCCAGGGAGGCAGCTGCCAGTCCGACCTGACGGTCTCGCTGGGCAACAGCGGCCTGAGGGAGCCGGGCGTGGACCTCGACCACGCGCGCTTCAACGGCACCTCGGCGGCCACGCCGCACGTCGCCGCCGCGGCCGCGCTGCTGTGGGCGGCCAAGCCGACCCTGACCGCGTCCCAGGTCGAGTCGATGCTGCTGAGTTCGGCCAAGCGTTTTGTCAGCGACAGTTTCTGCGCCATCGCGTCCGGTTGCGGCGCCGGCATGCTCGACCCTGCGCAGGCGGTGCTGCTGGTCGACCAACCCATCCTCACGGTGGTCGCGCCGTCGGGGGCGCAGCGCGGCCAGTCCGTCGTGCGCTTCAGCGCCACGCTGGACCGCGTGATGGCCGGCACCGTCTGGACCTGGACCCAGGTGTCGGGCGCGACCGTCAGCGCGACACAGCTGGACGCCCCCGACGGCGGCAGCAGCGAGCTCAGCTTCACCGTGCCGGCCGTGCGCAGCGGCCCCATCCGCTTCAACGTGACCGCGGTGCTGCCCGACTCGAGCCAGGTCACGGGCACCGGCGTCACCTACGTCAACAACGCTCCGACCCTGGACTCGCCGGGCCGCCTGACGACGCGGCTGGAGGCGGTGTCGCACCAGCTCGGCGGCGCGGCCGACGTCGACGCCGACACGCTGACCTTCGTGCTGGACAGCGCCCCCGAGGGCGTCAAGCTCAGCAGCAGCGGCCTGCTGACCTGGGGGTCGGCGCAGGTCGGCACCTTCGACGTCGTCTACCACGTCACCGACGGCGAGCTCGACAGCCCGTCGCGCTCGCTGGAGATCGTGGTCACGGCACGCGGCGGCACCGGCGGCTCCGGTGGCGGCGGCGCCTTCGGCTTCGCTTCGCTGCTGCTGCTGGCCCTCGCGAGCTGGGCGCTGCGCCGCACGCGGGCGTGAGCGCCGGGCGGGCCGCGCCGGCGGCCGGCGCCTTGGTGGCGCTGGCCCTGCTGAACGTGGCCGCCTGGGGGTCTCCGGCGCTGCTGGACGCGCTGCGCTGGACACCCGCGGCCGCGGGCCAGCCCTGGCGCTACCTGAGTGCCCACCTCGTGCACCTGACCCCGTTGCACTGGGCCGGCAACATGGCCGGGCTGGCCGTCGTGGCGGTCTTCCTGCGTTCGGTCTTCGGGCCCGAGCTGCCGTCCTGGCGCTGGGCGCTCGGCGGTGCGCTGGCGCTCGGCGTGTCGCTGCATGCGACGTCGCTCGGCAGTTATGCCGGCCTCAGCGCCTGGCTGCATGGTGCGGTGGCGTTTGCCGCCATCGGGCTGCTGGCCGGCGCCGCCGGCCGCCGCCGCCTCGTCGGCGCGGCGGTGCTCGCCGGGCTCCTGGTCAAGTGCCTGCTCGAGCGCCCGTGGGTGCCGGTGGCCGACGACGCGTTCTACGACATGCCGGTGGCCGTCGTCGCGCACGCGCTGGGCTGCGCGCTCGGCATCGCTGGCGGGCTCGTCTACCGGCTGCGGCGCGGCGCCGGCACGCCGGCCGCGACGGACGCCGGCGGCTGACGTTCGCCGCCGGCCCGGCGGCGGTGTTCAGCCTTTCGGCGGCCGCACGAAGGACAGCGGGTCCTGCAGCAGCCGGCGGCGGATCGCCGCGGTGATGCGCTGGCGCTCGCGCACCTGGATGCCGCGCGAGCGCAGCGCCACCTTGAACGCGAGCCAGAAGCTCACCGTCAGGTTCAGCACGCCGGTCAGCAGGATGCCGGCCGCGCACCACCAGAACGCCGGCTGGCGCAGCACGTCCAGGCCCAGCGCGCCGGCCGCCGCGGCGAGCTGGCCGGTGGACAGCGTCACGTGGCGCACTTCCAGCGGCAGCGCGAAGAACGAGGCCAGCGCCGGCACCAGCCCGAGCATCATGCCCAGCGAGACGTTGGCCACCAGGCCCGAGATGTTGGCGCGCCACCAGGCCGCCCAGCGCTGCGCGCGTGGCGCACCGAGCCGGGCGACGAAACGCGGGTTCCAGGCGATCGCGCTGTCGAGCCGGTGGTAGACGAACCAGTTCTCGGCCCAGCCGGCGATCAGCGAGCTGGCGAACAGCAGCACGCCAGTGAACGCCGCGAACAGCAGCGTCGGCCCGAGCAGCGTCAGCGAGTGCAGCACGTAGCCGGCCTGCTGCTCGCCGACCAGCGGCACGCCGAACAGCCCTTCCCAGGCGAGCTGGATGGCCAGCGCCAGCGGCCCGCAGACCGCCAGGTTGCCGATGATGCCGGCGGCCTGCGAGCGGATCAGCTGCGCGACGCGGTCGACGAAGGCCTCGACCTCTGCGTCGCCGGTGCCGGCGGCCAGCGTCTCGGCCATCGCCGGCGCCGTCATCGCCGGCTGCTTGGTCGCCACCGTCCAGTGCAGCAGCATGATGACGACGAAGCTGGCGGCGTAGTTCACGCCCGACCAGAAGCCCGACCAGAAGGCCGCCAGCCCGAGCGCCGCGATGGCGAACTTCAGGTAGGTGGTGCCGGCGATGACGGCCCCGCCGCCGGCGGCCATGCGCAGCATCTCGCGCCACTCGCCGCGGTCGCGCGTGATGTAGTGCGAGCCGGTCTCGGCGCTGCGTTCGGCCACCTGGCGCGCCAGCAGCGAGTAGTGGCGGGCCAGCAGCCGGCGCAGGCCGCGCTCGTCGTCGGCCACGCGCAGCAGGTGCAGCACCAGCGCACGCAGCGCCGGCATCGGCTGCGGCGCGAGCACGCAGTCCAGCAGCATGCCGATGCGGCGCGTGCGCCGGCGCATCTGGTCGAGCTCGTAGACGATGTCCACCGAGACGCCGTATTCCTCCAGGTGCCCGGTGACGCTGGCCGCGGCGCGGCGGCAGGCGTCGAGCAGGCCGCGCAGCACGTTGGCCTCGCGCAGCGCGTCGGCCTGGCGGCCCTCGGCCAGCGCCTCGCGCAGCGCGTCGGCCGAGCGCGTGAGCTGGCGGAACGGCTCGGTGGCCAGCGCCTGGCGGTCCATGCGCCGGCGCAGCGGCGACAGGTAACCGCTGGAGTGCACGGCGCTGACGAGGATCGTGATCGCGTCGAGCATCGCCGTGCGCCAGCCGCTGGCGCCGTCGGGGTCGACCAGCGTCGCGATGCGCTCCAGCGTCGCGTCGTCCAGGCGCTCGATCCAGCGCGCGTCGGACGGGCGGAACAGCAGCTGGAAGAGCTCGGCCAGATCGGGCGTGTCCGGCGTCTGCGGCAGCCACTGCACACGCAGCCGGCGCCCGACCTCGCCGAACAGCGAGTGGCGCGCGCCGAAGCCGAACTCGGCGAACAGCGCCGCCTTGTCGACCTCGCGCCAGAAGCCGGCCAGCATGCCCTGCAGCCGGGCGCGGAACTCGGGCTGGCCTTCGGCGGCCTTGAGCAGCAGGCCCAGGCGCGCCATCTGTGGCGCGACGTCGGCGCCGGGCCGCGCGCGGCGCGCGGCCGGGGCGTGGCGCAGCCACTCGAGCAGGCGCACCAGCCAGAGGTGGCGTTCGGCCAGGCCGGCCGACGGGTCGGCGGCGTTGACGAGGGCGCTGAGATCCCAGGTCGGCTGCGTCATCGGCGCGGGCGGCCGCTCAGTGCAGCTGGCTCGGCGACACGAGCGAGAACTCGGCCACCGGCGCGTCGAACGCGTGCGCGTCCTCGGTCATGCAGAAGAAGGTGCCGCTCATGCGGCCGACCGGCGTGGCGATCATCGTCCAGCTGGTGTACTCGAAGCTCTGGCCGGGGGCGATGACCGGCTGCTGGCCGACGACGGCCAGGCCGCGCACCTCCTCGACCTGGCCCTGGGCGTCGGTGACGATCCAGTGGCGCGCGACGAGCTGCGCGGCGATGTCGCCGGTGTTGCGGATGGTCACGGTGTACGCGAACGCGAACGGGCCGTCCGGCGGGTCCGAACGGTCCGCCAGATACTGCACGCGCACGCTGCAATCGAACCGGGGCTGGGCCATCGGGGCATTGTAGGCAGGCCCCTAGAATTTCCGGATGACCACGTACCGCATCGCTCCTTCGCTCCTGTCGGCCGATTTCGCCCGCCTGGGCGAGGAGGTCCGCAACGTCGTCGCCGCCGGCGCCGACTGGATCCACTTCGACGTGATGGACAACCATTACGTCCCGAACCTGACCTTCGGCCCGATGGTCTGCCAGGCGCTGCGCAAGCACACCGAGGCGCCGATCGACGTGCACCTGATGGTGCAGCCGGTGGACGCGCTGGCCACGGCCTTCGCCAAGGCCGGCGCGGATCTCGTGAGCTTCCACCCCGACGCCAGCACGCACGTCGACCGCACGCTGCAGCTGATCAAGGCCGAGGGCTGCCAGGCCGGCCTCGTGTTCAACCCCGCCGAGCCGCTGGACGTGCTGGAGTGGGTGATCGACAAGGTCGACCTGGTGCTGATCATGAGCGTCAACCCGGGCTTCGGCGGGCAGTCGTTCATCGACAGCGCGCTGAGGAAGATCGAGAAGGCGCGCCGGATCATCGACGCCTCGGGCCGCGACATCCGGCTGGAAGTCGATGGCGGCATCAAGGTCGACAACATCCGGCGCGTGGCCGATGCCGGCGCCGACACCTTCGTGGCCGGCAGCGCGATCTTCGGCCAGCCGGACTACGCGGCGGTCATCGCGGCGATGCGGGCGGAGCTGGCGCGCTGAGGTGCTTCTCGCGCGCCGCTGCTCGCTCAGCGGCGCGGATCTGATGGTGGGGAGTCCGCGGTACGCCCGCGTCGGCGCGAGAGCCGGCCGCCGGGGCGTGTCCCTGCGTTCATGTCCCCCGGGCGGGCTGCGCCCGCCCTCCTCCTGATACTTCACTCCGGGACACGCCCCGCCGGCCGGCTCGGAGGCGGGGAGGGGTGCGGAGAGTCGCGACGCGATGGGCTCAGCGCTTGGCCGAACCCTCCGCGCGGCCCAGGCCCTGCGCGATGAAGGCCAGAACCAGCGCGTTCAGCGAAACGCCCTCGGCGCGGGCGCGCGTGGCCAGTTGTGCGTGGACCGTCTTCGGCACGCGTGCGACGAACTTGCCCGACGCCACGCCGCCGCTGTTGGGCGCCGGCACCGGCAGCTGCCTGGCCTGCAGCGCCGCGATCGTCGCCCGCAGCGCGTCCCGGCCGTTGGCGATGGCGTCCTCGACGGTCTCGCCGTCGGCGATGCACTCGGCGAAGTCGGGGTACGAGATCAGGTAGCCGCCGCCCTCGGCCGGCGACAGCGGGCGGATCTCGAACGGGTAGTCTGCGAGCGGGGTCATGCCTCGCCTCCTTCGACGAGTTCGACGAACTTGCGGATGTAGACGGGCTTGAGCGGCCGGTGCGCCGGCACCGGCAGCGTCCGCCCGTCTTCGCGGATGAACACGCAGTGGCTGCCGCCGTCGTGCCGCCAGTCGATGCCGTGCTTGCGGGCGACGGTCTGCAGGTCGCCCAGCTGCCAGTCCAGCGGGTTGCGCCGCATCGACGCCAGGAGCTTGGCCGCCGTGTTCATTGCTGCATGGTACTACTGGTGAGATCGCCGTGCTGGCCGATCCAACTTGCCGTGCGCGTGCGCTGGTAGAAGGCTGTCGTGGCCATGGTCGACGAGAACGCTCGCATCCTCTGGGCGGTACTCGCCAAGGGCCAGCGCTGCGACCCCGACCGCGTCAGCAAACCCGGCGGCGCCGTCGCCGCAACCTGCTGACCCGGCCGGCCCCGAACTCAACGACTTCCTCCAGGCGTGCGGCAGAAGATGCATCACACAGGTCAGACCGGCGGCGGGCAAGCTCGACTAATCAAACCCGCGCCACAGGCGACGACGAAGAGGGAATGGAGGCCTGCCGAGCGGTTCATCTCTGGGCCCGCAGGGCCAAGCCGTGCAACAAGGCCGTCTGTAGATGTGCAGTCTGTTCTCTGTGCCGATGCAGCCTCGTGGCACACGCCATTACAGGAAGACGAATGACCGGAGCCATCATGCGTTGACTCGGCGGGAAGTCCCTGTAGAGGGTTAGGCCTCTCACGCGGGAAGTGCGAACTCTTCAAGGCCGTTTTCTCTGAGCAGCCGCTCAAATTCGTCTGCCGGCAGCTTATTCTTCCCCCTAAGTGTATTGAGAAGGGAGGTGAATTGGAAGCTGCCTGTGACCTGAGAATTCTTTGCTGCTCCTGCGATTATTCGGCGAACGTGATCTGGCTTGAAGTCGCCAGTGTGGACGAACATCTGCTTCGCCCATGCGTTCGCATCGTCAAACGATGCTGATTCAAGATAGATCGATATGAACTTGTCGGCGACTTCGCTAGGCATGTCCCAGAACATTGCCTGACTTAGTTCCTTCTTGGTCGCAACGGCTACCCGATGGCGTGCTTGCGTTTGCAGCGGCGTGTATTGAAGGTAGAACTCGAGGCTGTCAAGGTCGTCAGCAGGGAGGTCCGTGACATAGTTTTGGAGTCTCTGGCGCACATCTGCCTCAAGGTATTGCCAGCAGTCGACAACATACTGCAGAAAAGAGGTTGCGGACAAGAGCTCTTTATCCGGGACGGCACGGAACAAGTGCGACAGCCTTTCCGCGAGCGTGGCGGAGGCTGGCACAGGGTGCAGTTCTCGCACCGCAGTAAGCGCGGCAGTGAGGCGCATTCTGCGCTTGTAGTCGGGCTTGTCCTTGAGTAACGACTTCGTCAGTACTAGGACCAAGTTTCGGACGAGTGATTCTCGCGGTCTTCGGAGTGGTCCGGAAGCAAATGCGACTCGTGCGTCCTTCGCAGTTGATGGAAAGTACTCTGAATCGATTTCTTGGGTGAGGCGATCAAGCGCGTATTTCCCCTGCGCCGGAGGGTGCTGTAGTAAGTGCGTTACAGCAGAATGAAGATGAAGCCGAGCGAGTTCGGCTGATGGTGTATACGCCTTGTCGTCAGAAGTGAGGGACGGATGTGCGCAGCGATTTCGGTCTGCCTGGAGCCGCTCCAGATCAATGTACTCAAGTGGAGAGATAAGCTCGAACTTGTCCTTAGCGATATCGAGCAGCTCGCGCTCGAACTTCAGTGCCCGCGTGACATCGCCGGTTCGGCGAGTCGTATCGAGATCCTGAACGAACTTCTCTGCCTCCTTATCCCCAGCGAGCGATAGTTCGCGCAACTTCTCAATTACGTCGAAGCAGACAGCGATCCAGGTAGCGACGATCGCAGAACGGAATGCACCGGCACGATAGCTAGAGACGGCCTCTGAAATGTACAGGCGCGCTCGCTCGTCACGGCAGCGCAGCGTAAGCTCATCAAGGTCTTCAAGTGGTGACGCCAAGGAAGTGCTCCTAGAGAGGCCTAAAGTTTGCGCTAACCGGACCGTTGCGGTATGTGGCTAAAGGCCCACAATGAAATGGAGGGCCTTTAGCCACATGCCGCAATGGGTCCGGTTGAGCGAATGGTTAGGCCGCACCGCGCGTCGCCTACGGATAGATGCTATGGAGATGACGACGAATCGCATCATCTCGAGCAGTAAGGCGATCTGGATCTGCCGTGAATGCCTTGTCTTGGTCGATCACGAACGTCCTCACGCGGGAGTCTTGCTTGAGATAGCTCTCGACTTCCGCCAACCTAAGTTCCGCGTGCCAGTCCCACTTGTATTGAAGTAGAAGCACGTGAATCTCGTCGAACTTGGAGAACGGCTTGCTCTGTAGAATCCTGATGCAGTCATTCTGAGGCCCGCGGGTGGGGCAGAAAGCCGCGATCAAGTCGGCCTTTTTAACCTTGGCGCCTGCGCGGGCAAAGCGGTCTCGCACGTTGTCGATGAACTTGATGTCTCCGACATCGTCGTTAGAGCGGGATTCAACCAAAAACTTGCCATTTATTAGAGGATCAACGGGCGCATACAGCTTTGGGGAGAAGCGCTTCTTGCCAAATAGCATATGAATGTGACGACTCTTTCCCCATGCGCTGAATCCAGTGATGAGTATGGCGCGTTGAGTAGTCAACTTGAGTGCTCCCTGTGAGACGGCGACGACTCGCCGAGCGATTGCTGTGCGGCCTAACGAATGAAAGGGACATCCCCATAGCGTCCCACCCGCCCGAGGTTATCCCTCAGGCAAGGACGGCCGCCAGGTACGACGAAGGGGTTGCGCAATCTCATCCTCCACCCGGCTGACGCAAGGAGATGTCCATGACGATTCTGTTTCTCGGCATCGATCTGGCCAAGAACGTGTTTGCCCTGCACGGTGTCGACGAGCGCGGCAAACCTGCGCTGGTGCGTCCGGCCGTGCGTCGCGACCAGTTGCTCGAAGCGGTGGCCAAGCTGCCGCCGTGCACCATCGGCATGGAAGCCTGCTCGGGCGCGCACCACTGGGCGCGGCGCTTCCAGGACTTCGGCCACACGGTACGGCTGATGGCGCCCAAGTTCGTCGTGCCCTACCGCATGAGCGGGCGCCGCGGCAAGAACGACGCGGCCGATGCCGCCGCGATCTGCGAAGCGCTGCAGCAGCGCCCGGCGATGCGCTTCGTGCCGGTCGAGTCGACGCAGGCGCAGTCGCGCCTGGCGGTGCACACCGCGCGCCAAGGCTGGGTGAGCGCGCGCACGGCAGTCATCAACCGCCTGCGCGGCGTGCTCAGCGAGTTCGGCATCGTCCTTCCGCTCAAAGCCGCCACGGTGCGCAGCCGCGCCGGCGAGCAGATCGACACCGTGCCCGGCTGGGTGCAGACCGTGTGCCGCGACCTGCTGGCCGAACTGCAGCGCCTGGACGAGCGCGTGGCCGCGTACGACGAGCACATCCGGTTGATGGCCCAGGCCGACGACCGCGCCCGCGCTCTCATGGCCATGCCCGGCATCGGCCCGACCACCGCCAGCGCGCTGCTGGCGAGCATCGGCTACGGACACGACTTCGCCAACGGCCGCCAGCTCGCCGCCTGGATGGGCCTGGCGCCCGGCCAATACAGCTCGGGCGGCAAGAACCGGCTTGGGCGCATCACCAAGGCCGGCGACGCCTACCTGCGCACGCTGTTCATCATGGGAGCGCGCGCCGTGCTGGCCGCCGCAGCCAACAAGCACGACCGGCTGAGCCGCTGGGCCACCGCGCTGGCCGAGCGCCGCGGCTACTGGAAGGCCGTGGTCGCCATCGCCGCCAAGAACGTGCGCATGGCCTGGGCGATGCTCGCCAAGGGCGAAGAGTTCAAGCCCATGGCCTGAACACGAGCCCCGGCGTCCAAGCCAACCGCCAGCTTCATCGGAGAAAGGCGACCTCGAATCCGTTTCTGCCACCGCGTGACGCCTGCGTTGATGGATCAAGGTTGGACCTGCGCGGGGAGTGCTCGTTTAATTCAAGGCGGCGCCAGAGATGGCAACCGCGGCTAACGAATGGAGCCCCCGCGCGCGTCTTTCATCAGGGCCCGCAGCATCGAACGCTGCATCAAAGGCCGGTTGTAGTTGTGCAGTCCGCACCTTGGTTCTTTTGCCATCAGGAGGCGCAGTGGCAGCACACCGTCGAAGCGCCTTGATGAATCGATGCTCGATTCATCAAGGATTATGTTTGCTTGACAGGCGGGGATGCCCTTGTAGTTTGACGTGAGGGGCCGCCGTAGCGGCGAAGCCGCGAAGGGAACCCACAAGCGCAGCTTGTGGGCGGTCCCTCTCGACGGAAGTGTTAGCCACCTGGTTCGACATCAGGTTTTGCCTTGATCAGACTGCCAATCAGCGTAGGGGTGGCTGCCCCAATGTGAATAGCAAGGAGAGGGGTTACGCTGGTTCCCGAGTACAAATAGAAGGCGACGGCTCCACCCCCAAGGAGAACCATGCCGATTGTGACAATCCAATAGAACCACGAGCCTACCCACTTCGGTTTGCTCGAATGAAAGTCTTGCCTCAAGTTGTACAGAATATAGAACTCGGGCAATACACCGCCCAGTAACCCCCAGCCAAAACCCTGCAGTAGCGTCATTGGGTCAGCCATGGCGCACCTTATTAATAGCTCTCACTGCTGTCCAAACATCGCCCACTGCTGAAACCTTTTTCTTTAAGGCAAAGAGGGTCTCGCCGCTGGCGGTTTTGACCATTGATACTCGAACAACATCGGGGTTTTTTCGAAGAACCTCATCAACCTTCTTGGGCTCAAGATGTGTCTCTTTGGCGATTCCAGTGGCGGTTCTATATCGCCATTTTGGATTGTTTAGGGCCTGAAGAATCTTGGTCCTTCCCCCGTCAGGAGCTCCGCTAGATTTCTTTGCCATAGGGCGATCCTTGTAATGGCTAACGTTTGAGCTGAGGGGCGCGCGCAGGCATGGCGCTTGGCCCGCGCGATGGATGATATGAACAACCGTCGCGCGGGCCAGGTGCCATGCTGGAGCGCGTCCACTCGAGCGAAGGGTTAGGCCTCATTGGCGCGCAGTTCAGCAAGTGATGTTGAGCCTTCCGCGAGAGAACTCAACGCCAGGCCGAAGCGCCGAAGCTCCTCGTAGTTCGTCTTGATCTCGGCCGCAACTTTGAATTGGCTCTCAAGGCGCTCATCGGCTCGGCAGTCTGTAGCCAGTTGGACATGAACGCCGATGGTGCCGGTGCCGCCGATTGGATAGAACTTGAACCCGACATGCAATTGATCGATGGTGCTACCGCTTCGACTCCAGTAGCCACCACTGAGCTCAATGGGATGCTCTCTCTGCAACGGGTACGTTGTAGCAAGGCGCCTTCCGAATTCGGCAAGTTGCCTTGCATCGAACCATGCGGAACCTGTGCCGGAATACGATTTGTGTTGAAGCTCAACGAGTAGCTCGGCTGTGCCATCGGTGTCGTGTTGAATGCGCAGACGCAGAGCGGCGGTCATTTGTATGAGGCCTAACGTTTGACATGAGTCGCGTGGCCCGGCTTGCCGGGGCACGTCAGCTCGATGGAGGGGTTAGGCGTCATCGCGCTACCTTCGCAGGAAGCGGCTGGCCAACCTTGGAAACATTGCTGGCAGTTCAGCCTCCTCCCAGTTTTTGCCAGTCGGTGCGGCCAACTCGACATTGAAGTCGCGATCAAGTTCGCCTCCGCCCTTGCTTGCAAATGCCTTCAACGCGGCATAGCCAAAAGCCTCAAGCTCGAAGTAGTCTCCGCGCTGGGGAATCTGCGCCAATGAGTCTGGCGCTGTCAGAGCTTCTGTGAAAGTTGCCTGTCCTTCGGAGATCAGCCAGTCTCTAAAGTACTTGAAACCGTCGTCTGAACTGCCGCCATTCATGAGATAGGCTGCTCCCCAAAGTTCCCAGCTGTTTGCAAGGAGAAGGTAGCTCTCGTACCTACGCTGAAAGGCTTGTATGTCCGGCAGACTCAGTTCCTGAAGGAGCTCTTGAAGAACTGCAGGTCGGCTATTGATATCCGAACCGGCTCTGGCCTTGGCGCGTTCGACCAGACTCCAGAAAGCTTTCTCTTCCATGATTCTCCTTGGAGACGCAGACGCGAGTGATGAAGTGGCCCAGAAGATGGTCGCGGAAGCGACGAGCAGAAGGTGAGAGCGGCGTGCTGGATTCATGACGCCTAACGTTTGAGCTCAGCCGACGCCGAAGGCGGTCGGCTGCAGCGAGAGGTTAGAAGGCGTTTCGGCAACAACAAGCGGAGCTTCCTTGGTTAAGACAGACACGCACTCATCGCGGCCGACAACCAAGTACTCGCGTACCCAACCCTGGCGACCAGAGTAGAAGGCTGGACGGGAGAGTTCCAAGGTTTTCCAACCGTTTGTTGTGACCTCAAAGAGCCAGCCGTCTCGCAGGGAACACTGTGACCAAAACTCCGTTAAGTCCAGTTCATCCAACACGCGAAAACCGTACATCTGCGAGAACGTGACCTTCGCATCCCATTGAGTTGACGAGACCGAAATAACCAAACCATCACGCGAAAATCTCACCGAAGACACTTCGGTTGTCTCGTCTGATGCGAAGGGCGTGGAGACGACAGCGACGTTGGGTTGATCGATCACCAATTCAAGCCTTCTAACTTGTTGTATACGGCGCCTCAACGCCCTTTATCACACCCGACGCCCGCGTAACGGCTGCCCGCAGATTTGACGTAAGTTCATGTCGCACCTGAAGTTCTCGCTGCCGGACCACCCGCGCCACACACGTAAAAGCGACGCCCAAAACGGCGTCGGTTACAGACGATTCTGAGCCGCCAGGCCTAGCCCGCCAACCCTTCCGCCCGCCTTCGAGGGGAGGCCGGCCACGCCAAGCGAACAGACCCCGCCCCGCCCGCCTCGGACGTCGGGTGGCCGGTGGAGTGAAGTAAAGGAGGAGGGCGGGCGCAGCCCGCCCGGGGGACATGAACGGAACCGGCCACCCGGCGGCCGAGGCCCGCGCCGACGCGGGCGTGCCCGCTGTCGGCAAGCAACGCGGCCGAGATAACGAAGGGTCGAGGCGAGAACCGCCTCAGCTTCACCCCCCCGCCGCCGCCCGCTCCAATTTGCGCCGCTGCATCCACGCCAGCGCCTCCCCGACGAACCCGCGGCGGAAGGCGACGACGCAGGCGACGAAGATCGCGCCGATGATCACCGTCACCCAGGAGCCGACGCGGTCGGCCAGGAAGTTCTGCAGGCCGATGATCGTGAAGGCGCCGATCACCGGGCCGGCGAAGGTGCCCATGCCGCCCAGGAGCGTCATCAGCACCACCTCGCCCGACAGCGACCAGTGCGCGTCCGACAGCGTCGCGAACCCGAGCACCAGCGTCTTCAGCGCCCCGGCCAGCCCGGCGATCGCCGTGCTCAGCACGAAGGCCAGCAGCTTGTAGCGGTCGACCGCGTAGCCCAGCGACACGGCCCGCGGCTCGTTCTCGCGGATCGCCTTCAGCACCTGGCCGAACGGCGAGTGCACGATGCGGATGATGGCCGCGAACACCGCGACGAAGACCGCCAGCACGACGTAGTACATCACCCGGTCGTCGGCCAGCGGCAGCACGCCGAACAGCGTGCCGCGCGGCACGCCCTGCAGCCCGTCCTCGCCGCCGGTGAACGGCGCCTGCAGGAAGACGAAGTAGACCATCTGCGCCAGCGCCAGCGTCACCATCGCGAAGTAGATGCCCTGGCGGCGGATGGCGATCAGCCCGACCACGAGGCCCACGGCCGCGGCGATCAGCGTGCCGGCGACGATGCCCATCTCCGGCGACCAGCCGGCGCTGCGCACCAGCCAGCCGGTGGAATAGGCCGCCGCGGCGAAGTAGGCCGCATGGCCGAAGGACAGCAGCCCGGTGTAGCCCAGCAGCAGGTTGAAGGCGCAGGCGAAGATCGCGAAGCACAGCGCCTTCATCACGAAGATCGGGTAGATGCCCAGCCAGGGCGCCAGCAGCAGCGCCAGCAGGCCGAGGGCCCAGCCGAAACGGGCGAGACGGTCGCGGTCCATCACTTCTCCTTCCCGAACAGCCCGGCCGGCCGCAGCATCAGCACGATCGCCATGATCACGAAGACGACGATGTTCGAGGCCTCGGGGTAGAAGACCTTGGTCAGGCCCTCGACCACGCCCAGCACCAGCCCGGTGAGGATGGAGCCGAGGATCGAGCCCATGCCGCCGATCACGACGACCGCGAAGACGACGATGATCAGGTTGGCGCCCATCAGCGGCGTGATCTGGATGACCGGCGCGGCCAGCACGCCGGCCAGCGCCGCCAGCCCGGCGCCGGCGGCGTAGGTCAGCGCCACCATCGCCGGCACGTTGACGCCGAAGGCCTGCACCAGCGACGGGTTCTCGGTGCCGGCGCGCAGGTAAGAGCCCAGCCGCGTGCGCTCGATGACGAACCAGGTGCCGAAACACACCGTCAGCGAGGCGACGATGACCCAGGCGCGGTAGTTCGGCAGGATCATGAAGCCCAGGTCGGTGGCGCCCTGCAGCGCCTCGGGCACCGGGTAGCTCTGGCCCGACACGCCGTACTGGTCGCGCAGCACGCCTTCGGCGATCAGGGCCAGGCCGAAGGTCAGCAAGAGGCCGTAGATCGGGTCGACCTTGTACAGGCGCTTGAGCAGCGAACGTTCGATGACGATGCCCAGCGCGCCCACCACCAGCGGCGCCAGCACCAGCGCCGCCCAGTAGTTCAGGCCGAACTTCTCCAGCGACAGCCAGGCGACGTAGGCGCCCAGCATGTACAGCGCGCCGTGGGCGAAGTTGACGATCCCCAGCAGCCCGAAGATCACCGCCAGCCCCAGGCTGAGCATGGCGTAGAACGAGCCGTTCACCAGGCCGAGCATCAGCTGGCCGAGGAAGGCCTGCAGCGGGATGCCGAGGATTTCCATCGCGTCAGGCCGCCGTCACTTCCACAGGGCGCACTTGGACTCGGCCTTGGTCGTCCAGGCCTCCTCGCCCTTGAAGGTCTGCACGACGTTGTAGTAGTCCCAGGGCTCGACCGACTTGTCCGGTGCCTTCACCTGCATCAGGTACATGTCGTGCACCATGCGGCCGTCGCCCCGGATGAAGCCGTCCTTGGCGAAGATGTCGTTGACCCGGGTCTTGCGCATCTGCGCCAGCACCTTGTCGGCGTCGTCGGTGCCGGTGGCCTTGACGGCGGCGAGGTACTGCGTGGCGGCCGAGTAGTCGCCGGCCTGCAGCGACGACGGCATGCGCTTCATCTTCTCGAAGAAACGCCGGCCCCAGGCGCGCGTCTCGGCGTCGCGGTTCCAGTACCAGCTGTCGGTCAGGTACATGCCCTGGGTCGTCTTCAGGCCCAGCGAGTGGATGTCGTTGATGAAGACCAGCAGGCCGGCGAGCTTCATCGACTTGGTGATGCCGAACTCGTTGGCCGCCTTGATGGCGTTGATCGTGTCGCCGCCGGCGTTGGCCAGGCCCAGGATCTGCGCCTTGCTGGCCTGCGCCTGCAGCAGGAAGGACGAGAAGTCGGTGGCCGACAGCGGATGCTTGACCGAGCCGACGACGTTGCCGCCGGCGGCCTTGACCACCGCCGAGGTGTCGTTCTGCAGCTGTGCGCCGAAGGCGTAGTCGGCGGTCAGGAAGTACCAGCTTTTGCCGCCGGCCTTCACGACGGCGTTGCCGGTGCCCTTGGCCAGCGCGACGGTGTCGTAGGCCCAGTGCACGGTGTAGGCGTTGCACTGGTCGTTGGTCAGCGCCGAGGTCGCGGCGCCGACGGCGATGAAGGGCTTCTTCTTCTCGGCCGCCACCTTGGCCATCGCCAGGCTGGTGCCCGAGTTGGTGCCGCCGATCAGCAGGTCCAGGCCCTGGGTGTCGAACCACTCGCGCGCCTTGGCGGCGGCGACGTCGGCCTTGTTCTGGTGGTCGGCGAACACGACCTCGATCTTCTTGCCGGCGACGCTGCCGCCGGCGTCGGCGATGGCCATGCGGATGGCCTCGACGCCGCCGGCGCCGTCGATGTCGGAGTACAGCCCCGACATGTCGGTGATCAGGCCGATGCGGATCACGTCGCCCGAGATCTGGGCGTGGGCGCTGGTGCCGACAGCGGCCCCCAGCAGCAGCGAGCAGGCGGTGGCGATCTTGCCGAGTTTCATGCTTGTCTCCGTCGTGGTTGTGGGGCGGCCGCGGCCGCGTTCAGACACCGAGGATCTCGTGCAGGCGCTCGCGGCGCGCCGGCAGCTCGGCCTGGGTGAACTCCTGCGTCACCTGGCCGTGTTCCATCACCAGAAAGCGGTCGGCCAGCGGCGCCGCGAAACGGAAGTTCTGCTCGACCATCACGATCGTGTAGCCCTGCTTGCGCAGCGCAACGACCATCTCGGCGAGCTTGTGCACGATGACCGGGGCCAGGCCCTCGCTGATCTCGTCGAGCAGCAGCAGCCGCGCGCCGGTGCGCAGGATGCGCGCCACGGCCAGCATCTGCTGCTCGCCACCCGACAGGCGCGTGCCCTGGCTGGACGCACGTTCGCGCAGGTTGGGGAACATGGCGTAGATCTGCTCGACCGACATGCCGCCGGTGGCCAGCGTCGGCGGCAGCAGCAGGTTCTCCTCGGCCGACAGGCTGGAGAAGATGCCGCGCTCCTCGGGGCAGTAGCCGATGCCCAGGCGTGCGACGCGGTGCGTCGCCAGGGCGATGGCCTCGGTGCCGCGCACCTTGACCGAGCCGCGGCGGGCGCCGGTCAGGCCCATGATCGCGCGCAGCGTGCTCGTGCGGCCGGCGCCGTTGCGCCCCAGCAGCGTCACGACCTCGCCTTCGTCGACGTGGAAGTCGACGCCGTGCAGCACGTGCGACTCGCCGTACCAGGCGTGCAGGTCGCGCACCTCGAGGAAGCGGCTCATCCGTGCGCCCCCACCAGTTCGGCGTCGGCGCTGCCCATGTAGGCCTCGACGACCGCCGGGTTGCGCGAGACCTCGGCATACGGCCCTTCGGCCAGCGCCGCGCCGCGCTGCAGCACGGTGATCGTGTCGGCGATGCTGGAGACGACGCTCATGTTGTGCTCGACCATCAGGATCGTGCGGTCGGCCGAGACCTGCTTGATCAGCTGGCGCACGCGGTCGACGTCCTCCAGCCCCATGCCCTGCGTCGGTTCGTCCAGCAGCATCAGCTCGGGCTCCATCGCCAGCGTCGTCGCGATCTCCAGCGCACGTTTGCGGCCGTAGCTCAGCTCCACCGCCAGGTGGCCGGCGTACTCGCCCAGGTCGACGGCGCGCAGCAGCTCGCGCGCGCGCTCGTTCAGCCTGTGCAGCGAGCTCTCGGCGCGCCAGAAGTGGAACGAGGTGCCGAGCTTCCTCTGCAGCGCCACGCGCACGTTCTCCAGCACGGTGAGGTGCGGGAACACGGCCGAGATCTGGAACGAGCGGATGACGCCGCGGCGCGCGATGTGCGCCGGCGACTCGCCGGTGATGTCGTGGCCGTTGAAGACGATGCGCCCGCTGGTCGGGCGGATGAACTTCGTCAGCAGGTTGAAGCAGGTGGTCTTGCCGGCGCCGTTGGGGCCGATCAGCGCGTGGATGTGGCCGCGGCGCACACGCAGGTTGACCTTGTTGACCGCGACGAAGCCCTTGAACTCCTTCGTCAGGTCCTGCGTCTCGAGGATGTAGTCGGCGCTCATCGGGTGTCCTCGCGGGCGCCGAGTCGGCGCGAGAGCGTGCGCGCGGCCTGCGTCACGAGGCGCTGGTGGCGCTCGCGCTTGTCCGCGTCGACGGTGGCCTGGTTCAGGCAGACGGCGATGCCGGCCACCGGGCGGCCGGCGGCGTCGAGCACCGGCGCGGCGATCGAATAGACGCCGTCGCGCACATGGCCGTCGTCGACGGCGTAACCGCGTTCGCGCGTCTCGGCGAGTTCGGCGAGCAGGGCGTCGAGGTCGGTGGCGCCGGGCGGCACCAGTGCACGCACCTCGTCGGGCGGCAGCCAGGCCAGCATCGCCTTGCCGGTGCCGGCCACCCAGGCCGGCAGCCGCATGCCCAGGCTGAAGGCCAGGCCCAGCGGGCGCGCGCTGTTGCGCACGCCGACGTAGACGACGTCGGCGCCGTTGAGCACCGACAGGATCAGCGTCTCGTCGGGCGCCGGCGCCTCGCGCCACAAGGCGTCGAACTCGGCGGCGACGTGGGTGCTGGCGACGAAGGCCGCGGCCAGCGTCATCACGCCGGGGCCGATCTGCAGCGCGCCGTTGTCGACACGGCGCAGGTAGCCGCAGTCCAGCAGCGTGCCGCACAGGCCGTGCACGCTGCTGCGCGGCAGCTTCAGCGCCGCGGCCAGGCCGGCCATGCTCATCGGCCGGCGTTCGCGCGCCAGCAGGTCCAGCAGCGACACCGCACGCGCGACCGCCGGCACCCGGGCGGCGGGACGGTCGGTGATCGGCAGGCTGGTCGTCATCGTTGTTCGATGGGCTGAACGGGGTTCAGGGCGCTGAACGGCCGGGCCAGTCTAGGCAGCGTCAAACCCCCATGCGCGGCGCTTGCGGGAAAGCGTGGATGGGGATGTCCCGTCCCTGTGAAAGCGGGGCGGGGCCGACCCGGAGCGCGCCGTGACGGCGCGCGTCAGAACTGCTCAGGCGGTGCGGTCGACACGCAGCGCGAGCACGACCGAGGTCGTCGTCTTCGTGACGCCGTCGATCTCGCCGATCTCGTCGAGCAGCACGTCCAGGCGCGCGGTGGAGTCGGTGCGGATCAGCGCCAGATAGTCGAACTCGCCGCTGACCGAGCACAGCTGGCGCAGCTCGGGCAGCGCCGCCAGCCGGCGCGTGACGTCGCGTGCCGACTTGGGCTCGGTCGTGATGCCGACCCAGGCCTGCACGCCGCGTTCGGCTTCGTCCAGCCCCAGCCGCACCGTGTAGCCGACGATGACGCCGCTGCGTTCCAGCCGTTCCAGCCGGGCGATGACGGTGGTGCGCGCCACACCCAGCTTGCGTGCGAGCTCGGCCGTGCTCTCGCGGGCGTTGGCCTGCAGCAGGGCGATCAGGTCGCGGTCCATCTGGTCGCGGGGCATCGCTGCATTATGTCGATGCACGCCGACGGAACGTCGGTCAGTGCGGGTATTTCGTCGTTCTCGGCCTATCTTGTGTCAAGACGGCTTCCTAGACTGCGCCGCATCGCCACCCACCGCCCGGAAGGACCCGAACGATGCGCGTGACCTTGCTCGGAGCCGGCCACATCGGCCAGACCATCGCCCGCCTGCTGGCCACCAGCGGCGACTACCAGCTGACCGTCGTCGACCGCCAGCCCGAGCCGCTGGCGCTGCTGGACGGCCTGCCGCTGGCCACCCGCGTCGCCGACACCGCCGACGACCGCGTGCTGCTGGCGCTGCTGCGCGGCCAGGACGCGGTGATCAACGCGCTGCCCTACTACCTGGCGACCCGTGTCGCGACGCAGGCGCGCGAAGCCGGCTGCCATTACTTCGACCTCACCGAGGACGTCGCCGCGACGCGGGCGATCAAGGCGCTGGCCGAAGGTGCGGGCACGGCCTTCATGCCGCAGTGCGGCCTGGCGCCGGGTTTCATCGGCATCGTCGCGCACCATCTGGCGCAGAGCTTCCAGGAGCTGCACGAGCTGAAGATGCGGGTCGGCGCGCTGCCGGCCTTCCCGACCAACGCGCTGAAATACAACCTCACCTGGAGCGTCGACGGCCTGATCAACGAGTACTGCCACCCCTGCGAGGCGATCCGCGACGGCCGGCCGACCGAGGTGCTGGCGCTCGAAGGCCTGGAGCACTTCTCGCTGGACGGCACCGAGTACGAGGCCTTCAACACCTCCGGCGGCCTGGGCACGCTGTGCGAGACCTGGGCCGGCCGCGTGCGCACGCTGGACTACAAGAGCGTGCGCTACCCCGGCCACCGCGCGCTGATGAAGCTGCTGCTGGAGGAACTGCTGCTCAAGCACGACCAGGGCACGCTGAAGGACATCCTGCGGCGTGCGATCCCGAGCACGATGCAGGACGTGGTGCTGGTCTTCGTCACCGCCAGCGGCCTGCGTGACGGCGCGCTGGTGCAGGAGGTCTTCGCCCGCAAGATCTTCGCCGAGCGCGCGCCGGCGCACCCGAGCTCGGCGATCCAGATCACGACCGCCGCCGGCATCTGCGCCGCGGTCGACCTGTTCCGCGAAGGCCGGCTGCCGCAGCGCGGCTTCGTGCGCCAGGAGCAGGTGCCGCTGCCGGACTTCCTGGCCAACCGTTTCGGCCGCGCGTACCAGCAGTCGCGCCAGGTCGAGAGCATCGGCTGACGGGGGCCGGTGCCGGCCGGCACGGCAGAATGCGGCCCCTTCGTCACACGGGGCCCGCATGGATCTCTCGCACTGGGGCGGCTTCGACGCCGCCATCGTCGACCTCGACGGCACGCTGGTCGACACCGTCGGCGACTTCGAACTCGCGCTCGGCGCTGCCTTGCGCGACCTGGGCTATGCGCCGGTGTCGCGGGCCTTCATCTCGCGCACCGTCGGCAAGGGCACCGAGCACCTGATCCGCCGCACGCTGGCCGAAGCCGGCGCACCCGAGGCGCTGTACGAGACGGCCAACGAGCGCTACCGCGAGCACTACCTGCGCATCAACGGCCAGGCGTCGACCGTCTATCCCGGTGCCGCCGAAGGCGTGGCGGCGCTGAAGGCGCGCGGCCTGAAGCTGGCCTGCGTGACCAACAAGCCGGCGGCCTTCGCGAAGCCGCTGCTCATCGCCAAGGGGTTGTCGGCTTCGTTCGACATCACCTACGGCGGCGACGCCTTCGAGCGCAAGAAGCCCGACCCGCTGCCGCTGCTGAAGGCCTGCGAGGCGCTGGGCACGACGCCGGCGCGCACGCTGATGATCGGCGACTCGCAGAACGACGCCCAGGCCGCGCGTGCCGCCGGCTGCCCGGTGGTGCTGGTGCGCTACGGCTACAACCACGGCGAGCCGGTCGAGGCCGCCGGGGCCGACGCGGTCGTCGACCGCATCGACGAGCTGCAGTCGCTACTGGCGTGAACCGGCGGGCCGCGGCTCGCGGCCCAGCAGCGCGTCCTTCAGTGCCGCGTCGGCGGGCCGCGGGCCCAGCCAGATGCTCAGCAGCGAGGTGAAGAACTCGGGCTCGCGGATCGGCTCGCCCGCGGCCTTGCCGTTGACGATCACCGTCGTGCCGACGCCGGGCACGTAGTCGACGCTGAAGTGGTCGCCGGCCAGCAGCTTCTTGCGCGCCGAGAAGATGTCGGCCATGCGCAGCGTGCCGGGGATCGACTGCACCCAGTGCTGCCGCGGCGCGTTGTCTTCCATGCCGCGTGTGAACAGGCGGCCGAGCTCGTTGGCGTCGATGTCGCGCAGCATCACCACGTGGATGCGCTTGGGGCCGGGCATCGCCAGCGCGGCGTCGGCGCTGTCGGCGCGCTGCGGCAGGTACAGCCCGGCGGTGTAGACCTTGAAGACCAGCTTGTAGCGCACGCCGGCGCCGTTCAGCGCCAGGCTGCTGCCGCCGACGCTGGCCGCGGCGGGATACGCGACGCCCGCCGGCTCCGCGGCCGGTTGCCCGTGCGCAGCGTGGGACAGCAGCAGCGTGGCCGCCACGGAGGCCAGCAGGGCGCGGAGGTGCATGGCGTCGGAGGATGAACAGGTTGCAGGAAACACCAGTCTCGCATCGCGCAGGCCGCGCGGCGGTCGCGCCGGTTACACTCGGCGTGCTCATGTTCACGGCCCACGCATCCACCGAAGGTTCCCGCGACCGGGGGGCTTGGCCCTGGCGCCGCTCTCGCTAGCCTCGCCTGACCGCGCGTCAGGCCACGCCGCGAAGCGCTGACATCCCCGTCGGCGCCGCTTCCGCAAGACAGTGCAGTGCCCGAGCCACGACGCGCCGGGCGACTGCCGCGAGAGGGCCCAGAAGTGATCACTGAACTCGAATTCAAGAGCCTGGCCGAGCAGGGCTACAACCGCATCCCGCTCATCGCCGAGGCCTTCGCCGACCTCGAGACCCCGCTGTCGCTGTACCTGAAGCTGGCTGGCGGCCAGCGCAACAGCTTCCTGCTCGAGTCCGTCGTCGGCGGCGAACGTTTCGGCCGCTATTCCTTCATCGGTCTGCCGGCGCACACGCTGCTGCGTTCGACCGGCTGGGTGACCGAGGTCGTCAGCGACGGCGCCGTCGTCGAGACCCACGACGGCAACCCGCTGGACTTCGTCGAGGCCTACCAGAAGCGCTTCAAGGTCGCGCTGCCGCCGGGGCTGCCGCGTTTCTGCGGCGGGCTGGCGGGTTACTTCGGCTACGACGCGGTGCGCTACATCGAGCCTCGCCTGGCCAAGACCGAGAAGCCGGGCGGCCTGGACACGCCCGACATCCTGCTGCTGCAGACCGAGGAGGTCGCGGTCATCGACAACCTGTCGGGCCGGCTCTACCTCATCGTCTGGGCCGACCCGGCGGCGCCCGAAGCCTATTTCCGCGGCAAGAAGCGCCTGGCCGAGCTGACCGACCGGCTGCGTTATTCGGTCACCGCGCCGCAGGTCAAGCGCGGCCCGAGCTACGCCGTCGAGCGCGAGACGCCGCGTGAGCAGCTGGAAGACGCGGTGCGCCGCTGCAAGGAGTACATCGCCGCCGGCGACTGCATGCAGGTCGTCATCGGCCAGCGGCTGAAGAAGCGCTACACCGAGAGCCCGCTGTCGCTGTACCGCGCGCTGCGTTCGCTGAACCCGTCGCCGTACATGTACTACTACGACATGGGCGACTTCCAGATCGTCGGCGCCAGCCCCGAGATCCTGGTGCGCCAGGAGACGACGCCCGAAGGTCGCAAGGTGACGATCCGCCCGCTGGCCGGCACGCGGCCGCGCGGCGCGACGCCCGAACGCGACGCGGCGATGGCCGCCGAGCTGGCCGCCGACCCGAAGGAACGCGCCGAGCACCTGATGCTGATCGACCTGGCGCGCAACGACATCGGCCGCATCGCGCAGACCGGCAGCGTCAAGGTCACCGAGGCCTTCGCGATCGAGCGCTACTCGCACGTGATGCACATCGTCAGCAACGTCGAGGGCCTGCTGAAGGACGGTGCGACGAGCCTGGACGTGTTCCGCGCCAGCTTCCCGGCCGGCACGCTGAGCGGCGCCCCCAAGATCCGGGCGATGGAGATCATCGACGAGCTGGAGCCCGTCAAGCGCGGCATCTACGGCGGCGCCTGCGGCTACCTCAGCTTCGCCGGCGACATGGACCTGGCGATCGCCATCCGCACCGGCATCGTCCAGCACAACACGCTGTACGTGCAGGCCGCAGCCGGCGTCGTCGCCGACTCGGTGCCCGAGCTGGAGTGGAAGGAGACCGAGGCCAAGGCCCGGGCGCTCATCCGCGCGGCGGAACTCGTGGAAGAGGGGTTCTGATCATGCTGCTGATGATCGACAACTACGACAGCTTCACCTTCAACCTGGTGCAGTACTTCGGCGAGCTCGGCGAGAACGTGCACGTGGTGCGCAACGACGAGATCGACGTCGCCGGCATCGCGGCGCTGAAGCCCGACCGTCTGGTGCTGTCGCCGGGGCCGTGTTCGCCGGCCGAGGCCGGCGTCTGCATCGAGGCCATTCGCCACTTCACGGGCAAGCTGCCGCTGCTGGGTGTCTGCCTGGGCCACCAGTCGATCGGCGCCGCGCTCGGCGGCAAGGTCATCCGCGCCAAGGTGCAGATGCACGGCAAGGCCAGCGAGATCACGACCGACGGCCGCGGCGTCTACGCCGGGCTGCCCGAGCGTTTCTCGGTCATCCGCTACCACTCGCTGGCGATCGAGCGCGAGACGCTGCCGGCCGAGCTGGAGGTCACGTCCTGGACCGAGGACGGCGAGATCATGGGCGTGCGCCATCGCGAGCTGGCCGGCGGCCCGGCGCCGCTGGAAGGCGTGCAGTTCCACCCCGAGTCCATCCTCAGCGAACACGGTCACGCGATGCTGAAGAACTTCCTGCAGATGGGCGCCGCGCGCTGAAGAGGGAGCACGAGACATGCCGATCACGAACACCGAGGCGCTGACCCGCGTCATCGAGCACCGCGAGATCTTCCACGACGAGATGCTGGACCTGATGCGCCGCATCATGAGCGGCGAGATGTCGCCGGTGATGATCGCGGCGCTCGCCGTCGGGCTGCGCGTCAAGAAGGAGAGCATCGGCGAGATCGCCGCCGCCGCCCAGGTGATGCGCGAGTTCGCGACCCCGGTGCCGCTGGCCGACCGCCGCGGCCTCGTCGACATCGTCGGCACCGGCGGGGACGGCTCGCACACCTTCAACATCTCGACCGCGTCTACCTTCGTCGCCGCCGCGGCCGGCGCGCGTGTCGCCAAGCACGGCGGACGCAGCGTGTCGTCCACCTCGGGCTCGGCCGACGTGATGGAGGCGCTGGGCGCGCACCTGAACCTGTCGCCCGAGCAGGTCGCCGCCTGCCTGGAGGAGACCGGCATCGGCTTCATGTTCGCGCCGAACCACCACGCGGCGATGAGACACGCCGCGCCGGTGCGCAAGGAACTGGGCGTGCGCACGATCTTCAACATCCTCGGCCCGCTGACCAACCCGGCCGGCGCGCCCAACCAGCTGCTCGGCGTCTTCCACCCCGACCTGGTCGGTATCCAGGTGCGGGTGCTGCAGCGGCTGGGCAGCGAGCACGCGCTGGTCGTCTACGGCACCTGCGGCATGGACGAAATCTCGCTGTCCGGCGAAACAATGGTCGGCGAACTGAAGGACGGCGAGGTGCGCGAGTACGTCGTGCATCCCAGCGACTTCGGCCTGCCGGTCTACGACGCGCGTGTGCTGCGTGTCGCCAACCGCGAGGAGTCGGTCGGCTGCATCCGCCGTGTGCTGGCCAACGAAGACGGCCCGCAGCGCGACATCGTGCTGCTGAACGCGGGTGCGGCGCTGTACTGCGCCGGTGTCGCCGGCACGATCGCCGACGGCGTGCGCCGTGCGCGCGAAGCCGTGGCCTCGGGCGCCGCGGCGGCCAAGCTGGCCCAGTACGTCGAGGTCAGCCAGCGCTACAAGGCCGCCTGACGATGGACGACATCCTCCAGCGCATCGTCGCCGTCAAGCACGAGGAGATCGCCGAAGCCCGCCGCGCGCGCAGCCTGCAGGACTGGCGTGCCGCGGCCGAGGCGGCTGATCCGGTGCGCGGCTTTGCCGCCGCGTTGCGCCGCCGCGTCGAGGCTGGCCACGCTGCCGTCATCGCCGAGGTCAAGAAAGCCAGCCCGAGCAAGGGCGTGCTGCGCGACCCGTTCGTGCCGGCGGAGATCGCCGCGTCGTACGAGCGCCACGGCGCCGCCTGCCTGAGCGTGCTGACCGACCGCCGGTTCTTCCAGGGCGGCGTCGAGGCGCTGCAGGCCGCGCGCGCGGCCTGCGCACTGCCGGTGCTGCGCAAGGACTTCATCGTCGACGAGGTCCAGGTCTTCGAGGCGAGGGCGATGGGTGCCGACGCGATCCTGCTGATCGCCGCCTGCCTGGAAGACGGCCGCATGCGCGACCTCGAGGCTTGCGCGATGTCGCTCGGGCTGGACGTGCTGGTCGAGGTGCACGACGGCGCCGAGCTCGATCGCGCGCTGCGCCTGGCGACGCCGCTGGTCGGCATCAACAACCGCAACCTGCGCAGCTTCGAGGTCACGCTGGACACGACGCTGGGGCTGCTGCCGCGTGTGCCGGCCGACCGGTTGCTGGTCACCGAGTCCGGCATCCTGGGCCCCGACGACGTGCGCCGCATGCGCGCGGCCGGCGTCGGCGCCTTCCTCGTCGGCGAGGCTTTCATGCGTGCCGGCGACCCTGGCGCCGCGCTGGCGAGCCTGTTCGCATGACGGCCGACGAACTGCCGGCGGCGTTCGCGACGCTGCCGCCGGCCTGGCGCGCCGTGCTGCCCGGCTGGACGCCGGCGGCCGAGGCGGCGGTCGTCGAGCGCGTGCGCGCCGTGTCGGGCGCGCGCGAGATCGGTCCGCCGGATCCGTTCCGGGCCCTTCGCCTCGTGTCGCCCGAGGCGGCGCGTGTCGTCATCCTCGGTCAGGACCCGTACCCGCGGCCGGGCCATGCGGACGGCATGGCGTTCTCGGCCGGCCATGGCAAACCCCACTCGTTGCGTCGGATATTCGACGTGCTGGCCAGCGACCGCCCGGCCTGGCAGCGACCGGCGGACTGGTGCCTGGACCCGTGGGCGGTGCAGGGCGTGCTGCTGCTGAACCCGGTGCTGACCGTCGAGATCGGCGCTGCCGGCAGCCACATGAGTTGTGGTTGGCAGGTGCTCACATCCGAAATCATCTCGGTGCTGTGTCGCCGCGCGGAGCCGCCGGCCTTCCTGCTGTGGGGCAAGCCGGCGAACGCCTTCTTCGATGCCGCCTGCCCGCCCGGCTGCACGCCGCCGGTCTGGCGCACGCGCCACCCCTCGCACGACTTCAAACGCGAGTTCATGGCCGACGGCAGTCACTTCGCCGCCACGGCCGATCGTGTCGACTGGTGGGGAGGGGCTGGTATTTCCCGCTGACCGTGCTACACTAGTTGGCTCTCCGGAGGGGTGCCCGAGTGGCTAAAGGGGGCAGACTGTAAATCTGTTGGCTTACGCCTACGCTGGTTCGAATCCAGCCTCCTCCACCAGAGAGACACGCTTGACGGTTGTGCCCGCGGGAGTAGTTCAATGGCAGAACCTTAGCCTTCCAAGCTAATGACGCGGGTTCGATTCCCGTCTCCCGCTCCAGGAAGGTTTTCAGGGTTCGTCGAGTGTCCCGCGCCGTCGTTACGGGTCTGCCGGTCCATCTGGTTGGCAGTGCCGGTCGTCAGACCCGTAACGATTGCCCATGTGGCTCAGTGGTAGAGCACTCCCTTGGTAAGGGAGAGGTCGCGCGTTCGATCCGCGCCATGGGCACCACGACTTGCTAACAATCGACTCGACACGATTGAGTCTCTCAGCCAGGAGCACCTGAC
>NZ_AEWG01000030.1 GCF_000190375.1 Rubrivivax benzoatilyticus JA2 = ATCC BAA-35 | reverse complement strand
CGATGATCTTCGCGACGACGCCGGCGCCGACGGTGCGACCACCTTCACGGATGGCGAAGCGCAGGCCTTCTTCCATCGCGATCGGGGCGATCAGCTTCACCGTGATCGACACGTTGTCGCCCGGCATCACCATTTCCTTGTCCTTCGGCAGCTCCACCGCGCCCGTCACGTCCGTCGTGCGGAAGTAGAACTGCGGGCGGTAGTTGTTGAAGAACGGCGTGTGACGGCCGCCTTCTTCCTTGCTCAGAACGTAGATCTCGGCCGTGAAGTGCGTGTGCGGCTTCACCGAACCCGGCTTGCACAGCACCTGGCCGCGCTCGACTTCTTCACGCTTCGTGCCACGCAGCAGGATGCCGACGTTGTCACCAGCCTGACCTTGGTCCAGCAGCTTGCGGAACATTTCCACGCCCGTGCAGGTCGTCTTGACGGTCGGACGGATGCCGACGATCTCGATTTCCTCGCCGACCTTGATCACGCCGCGTTCGACACGGCCCGTCACCACGGTGCCGCGGCCCGAGATCGAGAACACGTCTTCCACCGGCATCAGGAACGTGCCGTCCACCGCGCGCTCCGGCGTCGGGATGTAGCTGTCCAGCGCGTCGGCCAGACGGAAGATGGCCTGTTCGCCCAGGTCACCCTTGTCGCCTTCGATCGCCAGCTTGGCCGAGCCCTTGATGATCGGCGTGTCGTCGCCCGGGAAGTCGTACTTGCTCAGCAGTTCGCGAACTTCCATCTCGACGAGCTCGAGCAGCTCGGCGTCGTCGACCATGTCGCACTTGTTCAGGAACACGATGATGTACGGCACACCGACCTGACGGGCCAGCAGGATGTGCTCGCGCGTCTGCGGCATCGGGCCGTCAGCGGCCGAGCACACCAGGATCGCACCGTCCATCTGCGCCGCACCCGTGATCATGTTCTTCACGTAGTCAGCGTGCCCCGGGCAGTCAACGTGCGCGTAGTGACGCGTCGCCGTCTCGTACTCCACGTGCGCCGTGTTGATCGTGATGCCACGCGCCTTCTCTTCCGGCGCCGCGTCGATCTGGTCGTACGCCTTCGCTTCACCACCAAACTTCGCCGCCAGGATCGTCGTGATCGCCGCCGTCAGCGTCGTCTTGCCGTGGTCGACGTGCCCGATCGTGCCCACGTTCACGTGCGGCTTCGTGCGTTCGAACTTACCCTTTGCCAT
>NZ_AEWG01000031.1 GCF_000190375.1 Rubrivivax benzoatilyticus JA2 = ATCC BAA-35 | reverse complement strand
AGTAATCTGTCAAGGTTTTACGCAGGGGCATAGCTCAACTGGCAGAGCGTCGGTCTCCAAAACCGAAGGTCGGGGGTTCGATCCCCTCTGCCCCTGCCACCCGACTCCTCGGGTGCCCAAGACACCAGCCCGCGGGCGCTGAAAAGCCCGGCGGGCTTTGCTGCTGATGGCGGCAAAGTAACCTCTAGCCCATGTCCACCCAACCCCAAGTCGAAACCGTCTCCACGGGCGCCGACAAAGCCAAGCTGGCCGTCGCGGCGATCCTGCTCGTGGCTGGTGTCGTCGTGTTCTACGTGCTCGGTCAGCGCGACCTGTGGCAGCGCGTGATCGCGCTGCTGGTCCTCGTGGCCGGGGCCGTGGGGGTCTTCTTCACCGCTGAAACGGGCCGCCAGCTGATCGGCTTCGGCCGCGAGTCGGTCAAGGAAGTGAAGAAGGTCGTCTGGCCGACCCGCAAGGAAGCGGGCCAGATGACGCTCTACGTGTTCGCCTTCGTCGTCACGATGGCGCTCTTCATGTTCCTGACCGACAAGACGCTGGAGTGGGTGTTGTACGACCTGATCCTGGGCTGGAAGCGCTGAGGCGAACACGATGACGGAACCGCAAGCCACCCCCACCCCCGAGACTGCCGTCGCGCCCAGCAACAAGCGCTGGTACGTCGTGCATGCCTATTCGGGCATGGAGAAGGCCGTCGAACGCAACCTGCGCGAGCGCATCGACCGCGCCGGCATGCAGGACAAGTTCGGCCGCATCCTGGTCCCGACCGAAGAGGTCGTCGAGCTCAAGAACGGCAAGAAGGCCGTCACCGAGCGCCGTTTCTTCCCGGGCTACGTGCTCGTCGAGATGGAAATGGCCGACGACACCTGGCACCTGGTCAAGCACACGAGCAAGGTCACCGGCTTCGTCGGCGGCGCGCGCAACCGCCCGGCCCCGATCTCCGAAGCCGAAGTGATGAAGATCGTCAACCAGATGCAGGAAGGCGTCGACAAGCCCCGGCCCAAGGTCGAGTGGACGGTCGGCGAGATGGTCCGCGTCAAGGAAGGCCCCTTCACCGACTTCAACGGCGCCGTCGAGGAAGTCAATTACGAGAAGAGCAAGGTCAAGGTGTCGGTCACGATCTTCGGTCGTGCCACCGGCGTCGAACTCGACTTCTCCCAGGTCGAGAAGGTCTGACCGGCCTTCGGTGCGGCTCGCCGCGCCAGGATTCCAGGGCGCCCGCCTGCAACCCCGGGTGCCTGCAGCAAGCAGGGTTGTATGACGAGGAGCTGGCACCCCCAGCGCTAGAACTCGGTTAGGAGCCATCATGGCAAAGAAGATCGTCGGCTTCATCAAGCTGCAAGTCCCGGCCGGCAAGGCCAACCCCTCGCCCCCGATCGGCCCCGCGCTCGGTCAGCGCGGCCTGAACATCATGGAGTTCTGCAAGGCGTTCAACGCCCAGACGCAGAGCTACGAGCCGGGCCTGAAGCTGCCGGTCGTGATCACGGCGTACGCCGACAAGTCCTTCACCTTCATCCTGAAGTCGCCCCCGGCGACCGTGCTGCTGAAGAAGGCGGCCAAGATCGAGAAGGGCTCCGGCCGCGCCCACCTGGAGAAGGTCGGCAAGGTCACGCGCGCCCAGCTCGAGGAAATCGCCAAGACCAAGATGAAGGACCTCACCGCCGCCGACATGGACGCCGCGGTGAAGACCATCGCCGGTTCCGCCCGCTCGATGGGCCTCATTGTTGAAGGGGTCTGACGCCATGGCCAAGCTCACGAAGAAAGCCAAGGCCCTGCAGGGCAAGGTCGAAAGCACCAAGCTGTACCCGCTGACCGACGCCCTGGCGCTGGTCAAGGAGTGCGCCACCGCCAAGTTCGACGAATCGATCGACGTGGCCGTGCAGCTCGGCGTCGACGCCAAGAAGTCCGACCAGGTCGTTCGCGGCGCGGTCGTGATGCCCGCGGGCACCGGCAAGACCAAGCGTGTCGCCGTCTTCGCCCAGGGCGCCAAGGCCGAGGAAGCCAAGGCCGCTGGTGCCGACATCGTCGGCATGGACGACCTGGCCGCCGAGATCAAGGCCGGCAACCTGAACTTCGACGTCGTGATCGCCTCGCCGGACACGATGCGCATCGTCGGTACGCTGGGTCAGATTCTCGGCCCGCGCGGCCTGATGCCGAACCCGAAGGTCGGCACCGTGACCCCGGACGTCGCCCAGGCCGTGCGCAACGCCAAGGCCGGCCAGGTCCAGTTCCGCGTCGACAAGGCCGGCATCATCCACGCGACGATCGGCCGCCGTTCGTTCGAGTCGGAGCGCCTGACCGACAACCTGCGCGCGCTGATCGAAGCCCTGAACAAGGCCAAGCCGGCGTCGAGCAAGGGTGTGTACCTGCGCAAGGTCGCCGTGTCGTCGACGATGGGCATCGGCGTTCGCGTCGACACCCAGTCGATCGCCGCCCAGGCCTGAACTTGATACGAGGCCGCGCGCTCCAGTCTGGCGTGCGGCTTCTTGAATTGGTGGGCTGCCCGGCCGCAAGGACGGGCAGGTCATCCAAGACCGCTGGCGGGGCCTCCGGGCTCCTTAATCGGTGGGTCGCCTTCACGGGCGACCGACTCCCAGCGCAGATGGCGGTCCCGCTGCTGAAGGTTTTCCCGGGAGTTGTTGCCGGGGGTTCCCGAAACAGAAGGTCGCTGATTCCAGGCGTGCCGTGGTCGCAAGACCCGGCACATGATGTGTGAGGAACAGACCTTGAGTCTCAATCGCAACGAGAAGGCAGCCGTCGTCGACGGCGTGTCGGCGCAAGCCGCACGCTCGCAGACGCTCGCGCTGGCCGAGTATCGCGGCCTCACCGTGGCTCACCTCGACAAGCTGCGCCGTCAGGCGCGCGACAACGGCGTTTACCTTCACGTGCTGAAGAACACGCTCGCCCGTCGCGCCGTCGCCGGCACGCCGTTCGAAGTGGCCTCGGACGCGATGGTCGGTCCGCTGATCTACGGCTTTTCCGAAGATGCCGTCGCCGCCGCGAAAGTCATCGCCGACTTCGCCAAGGGCAACGACAAGCTCGTCCTCAAGGGCGGCGCTTATGCCGGCAAGGCGCTCGACGCCAACGGCATCAAGGCGCTGGCCTCGATCCCGAGCCGCGAAGTGCTGATCGCCCAAGTGGCGGGCCTGCTGAAGTCGCCGATCCAGCGCATGGCCGGCGTGATCGCCGCCGTCGCCGAGAAGAAGGGCGGCGCCGAGGCGCCCGCCGAGGCCCCGGCGGCCTGACGCATCCGATTCATTGAACTTTTACTGATTTCGAGGAACCTGAAATGGCATTCGACAAAGACGCTTTCCTGGCTGCGATGGACAGCATGACCGTCATGGAACTCAATGACCTGGTCAAGGCCATCGAGGAGAAGTTCGGCGTGTCCGCCGCCGCCATGGCCGCCCCGGCCGCCGGCGGTGCCGGCGCTGCCGCCGCCCCGGCCGAAGAGAAGACCGAATTCAACGTCGTGCTGCTCGAAGCCGGCGCGAACAAGGTCTCGGTCATCAAGGCCGTGCGCGAACTGACGGGCCTGGGCCTGAAGGAAGCCAAGGACCTGGTCGACGGCGCTCCGAAGAACGTCAAGGAAGCCATCGCCAAGGCCGACGCCGAAGCCGCCGTCAAGAAGCTGGTCGAAGCCGGCGCCAAGGCCGAGCTGAAGTAATTCGGACAGACCGCGGGGTCGGCTTTTGCCGGCCTCCGGTCGTTTCGGATCGGTGTTCCGGGCCTCAGGCCCGGGAACACCTGCAAGAGTCCCGCCGGGCGCTTGCAAGTGTTCTCTGATCCGACTGCAGGGAACGGGTTTGGTCGGACTCCGGTGCAACGCCGGGGTTGTCCGCCAGCGGCAGGTAGTGGCCTGCCACCAAGCCTCGGACACGCCGCCGCCGCCGACACGCCGCCCCGCCCCGGGGCCGCCACCGGCGCCGCCACCGAGGACACACTCTCCTCGGCTCGGTGCGCAATGTCCGGGCAGCCAGTCGCCGACGAAATGCAGCCCCAGGCCAGGGCGGCATAGTCGACACGGAGAGTTCAATGGCGCAAGCAACCCCCTACACGTTCACCGAGCGCAAGCGCATCCGCAAGAGCTTCGGCAAGCGCGAGAGCGTGCTCAAGGTCCCCTATCTGCTGACGATGCAGAGCGACTCCTACGTCGCCTTCCTGCAGAAGGACGTGCCGCCTCAGCAGCGCAAGCCCGAGGGCCTGCAGGCCGCCTTCCTATCGGCCTTCCCGATCGTCTCCCACAACGGCTTCGTGGAGATGAAGTTCCTCGAGTACAACATCGCGAAGCCGCCGTTCGACGTGCGCGAGTGCCAGCAGCGGGGCCTGACCTTCGCCGCCGCCGTGCGCGCGAAGCTGCAGATGATCATCTACGACCGTGAGTCGCATCCGGCCAAGGTCGTCAAGGAGATCAAGGAGCAGGAGGTCTACATGGGCGAAGTGCCCCTGATGACCGACTACGGCTCCTTCATCGTCAACGGCACCGAGCGTGTCATCGTCAGCCAGCTGCACCGTTCGCCGGGCGTGTTCTTCGAGCACGACAAGGGCAAGACGCACAGCTCGGGCAAGCTGCTGTTCAGCGCCCGCATCATCCCCTACCGCGGCTCCTGGCTGGACTTCGAGTTCGACCCGAAGGACATCCTGTACTTCCGCGTCGACCGTCGCCGCAAGATGCCGGTGACGATCCTGCTCAAGGCCATCGGCCTGAACCCCGAGCAGATCCTCAGCCACTTCTTCGTCTTCGACAACTTCCGCCTGATGGATTCGGGCGCGCAGATGGAGTTCGTGCCGGAACGTCTGAAGGGCGAGATCGCGCGCTTCGACCTGACCGACAAGAACGGTGCCGTCATCGTCGAGAAGGACAAGCGCATCACCGCGCGCCACGTGCGCCAGCTCGAGCAGAGCGGCACCACGTTCGTCAGCGTGCCCGAGGACTTCCTCGTCGGCCGCGTCATCGCGCGCAACATGGTCGACCCGGACACCGGTGAAATCGTCGCCAAGGCCAACGACGAGGTCACCGAGTCGCTGCTGAAGAAGCTGCGCTCGGCCGGCATCAAGGACATCCAGTGCCTGTTCACGAACGAGCTGAACCAGGGCGCGTACATCAGCCAGACGCTGGCCTCTGACGAGACCGCCGACCAGCTCGCCGCGCGCGTGGCGATCTACCGCATGATGCGCCCCGGCGAGCCGCCGACCGAGGACGCCGTCGAAGCGCTGTTCCATCGCCTGTTCTACAGCGAGGACACCTACGACCTGTCGCGCGTCGGCCGCATGAAGTTCAACGCCCGCGTGGGTCGCGACGTGCCGGACGGCAAGATGACGCTGTCCAACGAGGACATCCTCGACGTCGTCAAGATCCTCGTCGACCTGCGCAACGGCAACGGCGAAGTCGACGACATCGACCACCTGGGCAACCGCCGCGTGCGCTGCGTCGGCGAACTGGCCGAGAACCAGTACCGCTCGGGCCTCGCGCGCATCGAGAAGGCCGTCAAGGAACGCCTCGGCCAGGCCGAGACCGAAGCCCTGATGCCGCACGACCTGATCAACTCCAAGCCGATCAGCGCGGCGCTCAAGGAGTTTTTCGGGGCGAGCCAGCTCTCGCAGTTCATGGACCAGACCAACCCGCTGTCCGAGATCACGCACAAGCGTCGTGTCTCGGCCCTGGGCCCGGGCGGTCTGACGCGCGAGCGCGCCGGCTTCGAAGTCCGCGACGTGCACCCGACCCACTACGGCCGCGTCTGCCCGATCGAGACGCCGGAAGGCCCGAACATCGGCCTGATCAACTCGCTGGCGCTGTACGCGCAACTCAACGAGTACGGCTTCCTGGAGACGCCGTACCGCCGCGTCGTCGACGGCAAGGTCACCGACCAGATCGACTACCTGTCGGCCATCGAGGAAGGCAAGTACGTCATCGCCCAGGCCAACGCGACGCTGGACGGCGAAGGCCGCCTGATCGACGAACTGGTCTCGGCGCGCGAGAACGGCGAATCGGTGCTGCTGTCGCCGGAGCGCGTGCAGTACATGGACGTGGCGCCGACGCAGATCGTCTCGGTCGCGGCCTCGCTCGTGCCGTTCCTCGAGCACGATGACGCGAACCGCGCGCTGATGGGCGCCAACATGCAGCGCCAGGCCGTGCCGACGCTGCGTCCGGAGAAGGCGCTGGTCGGCACCGGTGTCGAACGCGTCGCCGCGGTCGACTCGGGCACCGTCGTCACCGCCCGCCGCGGCGGCATCGTGGACTACGTCGACACCAACCGCATCGTCATCCGCGTCAACGACGACGAGACGGTGGCCGGTGAAGTCGGCGTCGACATCTACAACCTGATCAAGTACCAGCGTTCGAACCAGAACACGAACATCCACCAGCGCCCGATCGTGCGCCGCGGCGACCATGTCGGCGCCGGCGACGTCGTTGCCGACGGTGCCTCGACCGACCTGGGCGAGCTCGCGCTCGGCCAGAACATGCTGGTCGCGTTCATGCCCTGGAACGGCTACAACTTCGAAGACTCGATCCTGATCAGCGAGCGTGTCGTCGCCGACGACCGCTACACCTCGATCCACATCGAGGAACTGGTCGTGATGGCCCGCGACACCAAGCTGGGCTCCGAGGAAATCACGCGCGACATCCCCAACCTGTCCGAGCAGCAGCTGGCTCGCCTGGACGAGTCGGGCATCGTCTACATCGGCGCCGAGGTCAACCCGGGCGACGTGCTGGTCGGCAAGGTCACGCCCAAGGGCGAGACGACGCTGACGCCGGAAGAGAAGCTGCTGCGCGCGATCTTCGGCGAGAAGGCCTCCGACGTGAAGGACACCTCGCTGCGTGTCGACCAGGGCACCAGCGGTACCGTCATCGACGTGCAGGTCTTCACCCGTGAAGGCATCCAGCGCGACAAGCGCGCCCAGCAGATCATCGACGACGAACTGAAGCGCTTCCGCCTGGACCTGAACGACCAGCTGCGCATCGTCGAGGCCGACGCCTTCGACCGGATCGAGAAGCTGCTGGCCGGCAAGGTCGCCAACGGCGGCCCGCAGAAGATCGCCAAGGGCACGACCATCACCAAGGAATACCTGGCGACGGTCGAGAAGTACCACTGGTTCGACATCCGCCCGTCCGAGGACGAGGTCGCCAACCAGCTCGAGTCGATCAAGAACTCGCTCGAGCAGACCCGCCACAGCTTCGACCTCGCGTTCGAAGAGAAGCGCAAGAAGCTGACGCAAGGCGACGAGCTGCCCGCCGGCGTGCTGAAGATGGTGAAGGTCTACCTCGCCGTCAAGCGCCGCCTGCAGCCCGGCGACAAGATGGCCGGCCGCCACGGCAACAAGGGTGTCGTGTCCAAGATCGTCGCGGTCGAGGACATGCCCTACATGGCCGACGGCACGCCGTGCGACATCGTGCTGAACCCGCTGGGCGTGCCCTCGCGGATGAACGTCGGCCAGGTCCTCGAAGTGCACCTGGGCTGGGCCGGCAAGGGCATCGGCCATCGCATCGGCGACATGCTGCAGCAGCAGGCGCGTGCCGCCGAACTGCGCGAGTTCCTCGACGAGCTCTACAACCAGTCCGGCGGCAAGACCGAATCGCTGCAGGACCTGAGCGACGACGAGATCGTCGAGATGGCGAAGAACCTGCAGCAC
Organism: Rubrivivax benzoatilyticus JA2 = ATCC BAA-35; assembly: GCF_000190375.1. Classification (GTDB taxonomy): domain Bacteria; phylum Pseudomonadota; class Gammaproteobacteria; order Burkholderiales; family Burkholderiaceae_C; genus Rubrivivax; species Rubrivivax benzoatilyticus. The sequence goes on along the minus strand of NZ_AEWG01000031.1, from coordinate 8,914 downwards.
GGCGTGCCGTTCGCGACGCCGGTGTTCGACGGCGCGCACGAGGAGGAGATCCGCGGCATGCTCAAGCTCGCCTACCCGGACGAGCTGGCGGCGCGCAAGGGCCTCACCGCCACGCGCACCCAGGCCACGCTGCACGACGGCCGCACCGGCGAAGCCTTCGAGCGTCCGGTCACGGTCGGCTACATGCACGTGCTGAAGCTGCACCACCTGGTCGACGACAAGATGCACGCCCGCTCGACCGGCCCGTACAGCCTGGTCACGCAGCAGCCGCTGGGCGGCAAGGCGCAGTTCGGTGGCCAGCGCTTCGGTGAGATGGAAGTCTGGGCGCTCGAGGCCTACGGCGCCAGCTACATCCTGCAGGAGATGCTGACCGTCAAGTCCGACGACGTGAACGGCCGGACCAAGGTCTACGAGAACATCGTCAAGGGTGAGCACTCGATCGAGGCCGGCATGCCGGAATCGTTCAACGTGCTGGTCAAGGAAATCCGTTCGCTCGGTATCGACATCGAGCTGGAGAGGGATTGACCCCCTCGAAGCGACCTTCGGTCGCCTCCCACCAGGGGGCGACGCCCGCGGGCCGGCCGGGCCGGCCTCGCGGCGTCCGCTCGACCCGAACCGTTCACATCGATACCAGGATCTAGGAGAACCCCATGAAGGGACTGCTCGACCTTTTCAAGCAATTCACGCCCGACGAACACTTCGACGCGATCAAGATCGGGCTCGCCAGCCCCGAGAAGATCCGCTCGTGGTCGTTCGGCGAAGTGAAGAAGCCCGAGACGATCAACTACCGTACGTTCAAGCCTGAACGTGACGGCCTGTTCTGCGCCAAGATCTTCGGCCCGATCAAGGACTACGAGTGCCTGTGCGGCAAGTACAAGCGCCTGAAGCACCGCGGCGTGATCTGCGAGAAGTGCGGCGTCGAAGTCACGCAGACCAAGGTGCGCCGCGAGCGCATGGGTCACATCGACCTGGCCGCGCCCTGCGCCCACATCTGGTTCCTGAAGTCGCTGCCGTCGCGTCTGGGCCTGGTGCTCGACATGACGCTGCGCGACATCGAGCGCGTGCTGTACTTCGAAGCCTACGTCGTCGTCGACCCGGGCATGACGCCGCTGAAGAAGTTCTCGATCATGTCCGAGGACGACTACGAGGCCAAGCGCGTCGAGTACGGTGACGAGTTCATCGCGCTGATGGGTGCCGAGGGCATCAAGAAGCTGCTCGAGGAGATGGACCTCGACGTCGAGATCGACAAGCTCCGCAACGACATGACCGGGTCGGAGCTGAAGATCAAGAAGAACTCCAAGCGCCTCAAGGTGATGGAGGCCTTCAAGAAGTCGGGCATCAAGCCGCACTGGATGATCCTCGAGGTCCTGCCGGTGCTGCCGCCGGACCTGCGTCCGCTGGTGCCGCTGGACGGCGGCCGCTTCGCGACGTCGGACCTGAACGACCTGTACCGCCGCGTCATCAACCGCAACAACCGCCTGGCCCGCCTGCTCGAGCTGAAGGCGCCGGAGATCATCGTCCGCAACGAAAAGCGGATGCTCCAGGAAGCGGTCGATTCGCTGCTGGACAACGGCCGCCGCGGCAAGGCGATGACCGGCGCGAACAAGCGCGCGCTGAAGTCGCTGGCCGACATGATCAAGGGCAAGAGCGGCCGCTTCCGCCAGAACCTGCTGGGCAAGCGCGTCGACTACTCCGGCCGTTCGGTCATCGTCGTCGGCCCGACGCTCAAGCTGCACCAGTGCGGCCTGCCCAAGCTGATGGCGATCGAGCTGTTCAAGCCGTTCATCTTCAGCCGCCTCGAGGCGATGGGCATCGCCACGACGATCAAGGCCGCCAAGAAGGAAGTCGAAGCCGGCACGCCGGTGGTGTGGGACATCCTGGAAGAGGTCATCAAGGAGCACCCGGTCCTGCTGAACCGCGCGCCGACGCTGCACCGCCTGGGCATCCAGGCGTTCGAGCCGGTGCTCATCGAAGGCAAGGCGATCCAGCTGCACCCGCTGGTCTGCTCGGCGTTCAACGCCGACTTCGACGGTGACCAGATGGCCGTGCACGTGCCGCTGTCGATCGAAGCGCAGATGGAAGCCCGCACGCTGATGCTGGCCTCCAACAACGTGCTGTTCCCGGCCAACGGCGAACCGTCGATCGTGCCGTCGCAGGACGTGGTGCTGGGCCTGTACTACGCCACCCGCGAGCGCATCAACGGCAAGGGCGAAGGCATGGTCTTCGCCGACCTGATGGAGCTGCAGCGCGCGCTGGACAACGGCGTCGTCGAGATCACCGCCAAGATCAACGTCCGCCTGACCGAGTGGCTCAAGGACAAGGTCACGGGCGAGTTCGTGCCCGAGACCAAGCTCGTCGAGACCACCGTCGGCCGTGCGCTGCTGTCGCAGATCCTGCCCAAGGGCCTGCCGTTCTCGAACCTGAACAAGGCGCTGAAGAAGAAGGAGATCTCGCGTCTCATCAACGTCAGCTTCCGCAAGTGCGGCCTGAAGGAGACGGTGGTCTTCGCCGACAAGCTGCTGCAAAGCGGCTTCCGCCTCGCGACGCGCGCCGGCATCTCGATCGCCATCGACGACATGCTGGTGCCGCCGCAGAAGCACGAGCTCATCGCCCGTGCCGAGAAGGAGGTCAAGGAGATCGAGCAGCAGTACGTCTCGGGTCTCGTGACCGCCGGCGAGCGCTACAACAAGGTGGTCGACATCTGGGGCAAGACCGGCGACGAGGTCGGCAAGGTCATGATGTCGCAGCTGTCCAAGCAGAAGACCATCGACCGCAACGGCAAGGAAGTCGACCAGGAGTCGTTCAACTCCATCTACATGATGGCCGACTCCGGGGCGCGGGGCTCCGCGGCGCAGATCCGCCAGCTGGCCGGCATGCGCGGCCTGATGGCCAAGCCGGACGGCTCGATCATCGAGACGCCGATCACGGCGAACTTCCGCGAAGGCCTGAACGTTCTGCAGTACTTCATCTCCACCCACGGTGCCCGCAAGGGCCTGGCGGACACGGCGCTGAAGACCGCGAACTCGGGTTACCTGACGCGCCGTCTGGTCGACGTGACCCAGGATCTGGTCGTCACCGAGGACGATTGCGGCACCCAGAACGGCCTGGCCATGCGTGCCCTGGTCGAGGGCGGTGAAGTCATCGAGTCGCTGCGCGACCGCGTGCTCGGCCGCGTCACCGCGACCGAGGTCCTGCACCTCGAGACGCAGGAAACGCTGATGGGCGCCGGCGAGATGCTCGACGAGGACGCGCTCGACAAGCTCGAGGCCGCCGGCGTCGACGAGGTCAAGGTGCGCACGCCGCTGACCTGCGGCACGCGCTTCGGCCTGTGCGCCAAGTGCTACGGCCGCGACCTGGGCCGTGGCGGCCTGGTCAACGTCGGCGAGGCGGTCGGTGTCATCGCCGCCCAGTCGATCGGCGAGCCGGGCACGCAGCTGACGATGCGGACCTTCCACATCGGCGGTGCGGCGTCGCGCGCGGCGGTCGCGTCGAGCGTCGAGGCCAAGTCCGACGGCATCATCGGCTTCAACAGCACGATGCGCTACGTCACGAACGGCAAGGGCGAACTCGTCGTCATCGCGCGTTCGGGCGAGATCATCATCGCCGACCCGCACGGCCGCGAGCGCGAGCGCCACAAGCTGCCGTACGGCGCGACGCTCAACGTCAAGCCCGACCAGCAGGTCAAGGCCGGCACCGTGCTGGCCAACTGGGACCCGCTGACCCGCCCGATCATCACCGAGTTCGCCGGCAAGGCGCGCTTCGAGAACGTCGAGGAAGGCGTCACCGTCGCCAAGCAGGTCGACGAGGTCACCGGTCTGTCGACGCTGGTCGTCATCGACCCGAAGCGCCGCGGCGCGGCCAAGGTCGTGCGCCCGCAGGTCAAGCTGCTGGACGCGCAGGGCGTCGAGGTCAAGATCCCGGGCACCGACCACGCGGTGACGATCGGCTTCCCGGTCGGCGCGCTGATCCAGGTGCGCGACGGTCAGGACCTGATGCCGGGCGAGGTGCTGGCGCGCATCCCGATGGAAGGCCAGAAGACCCGCGACATCACCGGCGGTCTGCCGCGTGTGGCCGAGCTGTTCGAAGCCCGCTCGCCGAAGGACGTCGGCACGCTGGCCGAGATCACCGGCACGGTGTCGTTCGGCAAGGAGACCAAGGGCAAGGTTCGCCTGCAGATCACCGATCCGGACGGCAAGGTCTACGAAGAGCTGGTGCCCAAGGAGAAGAACATCCTGGTGCACGAAGGCCAGGTCGTGAACCGGGGCGAGCTGATCGTCGACGGCGCGGCGGATCCGCAGGACATCCTGCGCCTGCTGGGCATCGAGGAGCTGGCGCGCTACATCGTCGACGAGGTCCAGGACGTCTACCGTCTGCAGGGCGTGAAGATCAACGACAAGCACATCGAGGTGATCGTTCGCCAGATGCTGCGCCGCGTGCAGATCGTCAACCCGGGCGACACCGGCTACATCGCCGGCGAGCAGGTCGAGCGTTCGGAGCTGCTGGACACCAACGACCGCATGCGCGCCGAGGGCAAGATCCCGGCGACGCACGCCGACGTGCTGCTCGGTATCACGAAGGCCAGCCTGTCGACCGACTCGTTCATCTCCGCGGCCTCCTTCCAGGAGACCACCCGCGTGCTGACCGAGGCGGCGATCATGGGCAAGCGCGACGAACTGCGCGGCCTGAAGGAGAACGTCATCGTCGGCCGCCTGATCCCGGCGGGCACCGGCATGGCGTTCCACGCCGCGCGTCGCGCCAAGGAGGCGATGGACGAGAGCGAGCGTCGTGCGATCGCGCTGCAGGAGGCCGAGGAACTGGCCGCGGTGCAACTGGCCGGCGTCGATGCGGCCAGCGAGGCGGGGGACAACGCGGCCGAGTGATCGGCGGCGCCTCCAGCGTCAAAGGGCAGCTTCGGCTGCCCTTTTCTTTGTCCGTTCGCCGGGGAACGGGTGGTGGCGGGCGGCCTCGTGCTCAGGACGGCGGCGTCCAGCGCGCCGGCGTGCACACCGTGGTGCCGGCGCCGCGCGCCACGCGCGCGAGCTGCAGCAGCGCCTTGTCGCGCGTCAGCAGCCACGGTGCACCCCAGGCGAGCGCCAGGTCGATGAACATCTGGTCGGCCGGGTCGCGGCAGATCGGCGCCCGCCCGCGTGCGGGCGGCATCTCGACGCGGCAGCCGGCGGCGGCGACGTGCTCGCGCGCGGCATCGCAGGCCGGGCGCCAGCGATCGAGTTCCGGGCGCTGCAGGACGTGCAGCAGCTCGTCGAGCATCGGCCCGGTGGCGATCCAGCGCAGCCGGCCGGCCTCGAGGGCGGCGGCCAGCGGCCGGGTCGCGGGGTCGTCGAAGACCAGCCAGTCGAGCACCACGTTCGTGTCCAGAACGACGGCTGCCGCACCCTGCGCGACTTCATCCATGGTGCTTGCTTGCCCCTGACCGAAACCGCTGACTATAATGGAAGGCTTTTCGGCAGACTTTGCCTCTTGCCCGAGCTGCAGCCCGCAAGGCTGAAGCGCATCGGGCAGCGGCGTCAGCCCGGGGTCCCATGGGGCGCCCGGGCTTTGGCGCGACGCCTTTGTGGCGGGGCGGTTTCCCGAAAAGAACGTGTAGCTTCAAACGGGAACAAGTTACCTATGCCCACCATCAACCAGCTCGTTCGCCAAGGCCGCCAGGCCGAAGTGACGAAGAGCAAGTCCCCTGCGATGCAGAACTGCCCGCAACGTCGTGGCGTCTGCACTCGCGTTTACACCACCACCCCGAAGAAGCCGAACTCGGCGCTTCGTAAGGTCGCCAAGGTGCGCCTGACCAACGGTTTCGAGGTCATCTCGTACATCGGCGGTGAAGGCCACAACCTGCAGGAACACAGCGTCGTGCTCGTGCGCGGCGGCCGTGTGAAGGATCTGCCGGGCGTGCGCTACCACATCGTGCGCGGCTCGCTCGACCTGCAAGGCGTCAAGGATCGCAAGCAGTCGCGCTCGAAGTACGGCGCCAAGCGTCCGAAGAAGGCCTGATCAGGCGGTGCCGCCCCGAGGGGTGGCCAAGCGGAAGGCCCGCCGCTACGCGGGTCGAGTAAGTGAAGGGCCTCGATGACCCTTCGCGGTGCGGGTGAAGAGCCGGCGCCAACTGAATCGAAAAAGGAAGAGTCCCATGCCACGTCGTCGCGAAGTCCCCAAGCGCGAAATCCTGCCGGATCCGAAGTTCGGCTCCGTCGACCTGTCCAAGTTCATGAACGTCATCATGGAATCGGGCAAGAAGGCCGTCGCCGAGCGCATCATCTACGGCGCCCTCGACCAGGTCGAGAAGAAGGCCGGCAAGGATCCGCTGGAAGTCTTCCTCGTCGCGCTGAACAACATCAAGCCGATGGTCGAAGTGAAGTCCCGCCGCGTCGGCGGTGCGAACTACCAAGTTCCCGTGGAAGTTCGCCCCGTGCGCCGGCAGGCCCTGGCCATGCGCTGGCTGAAGGAATCGGCGCGCAAGCGCGGTGAGAAGTCGATGGCCGCGCGTCTGGCCAACGAACTGCTGGAAGCGGCCGAAGGCCGTGGCGGCGCGATGAAGAAGCGCGACGAAGTCCACCGCATGGCCGAAGCGAACAAGGCGTTCTCGCACTTCCGCTTCTGACCCCCCGCCTGACGGCCGCCTTGGCGGGCTGAGCGCAGCCCCCAGGCGGCCCTGCATTTGGAGATTTGATCATGGCCCGCAAGACCCCCATCGAGCGCTACCGCAACATCGGTATTTCGGCGCACATCGATGCCGGCAAGACCACCACGACCGAGCGCATCCTGTTCTACACGGGTGTGAACCACAAGATCGGCGAGGTGCACGACGGCGCCGCGACGATGGACTGGATGGAGCAGGAGCAGGAGCGCGGGATCACGATCACCTCCGCGGCCACCACCTGCTTCTGGAAGGGCATGGACCTGTCCTTCCCGGAACACCGTTTCAACATCATCGACACCCCGGGGCACGTCGACTTCACGATCGAAGTCGAGCGCTCGATGCGCGTGCTCGACGGCGCGTGCATGGTGTACTGCGCGGTCGGCGGCGTGCAGCCGCAGTCCGAGACCGTCTGGCGCCAGGCCAACAAGTACAAGGTGCCGCGCCTCGCGTTCGTCAACAAGATGGACCGCACCGGCGCCAACTTCTTCAAGGTCTATGACCAGATGAAGACGCGCCTGAAGGCCAACCCGGTGCCCATCGTCGTGCCGATCGGCGCCGAAGAGAACTTCAAGGGTGTCGTGGACCTCTTCAAGATGAAGGCCATCATCTGGGACGACGCGTCCCAGGGGATGAAGTTCAACTACGAGGACATCCCGGCCGAGCTGGCTGCCGACTGCCAGAAGTGGCGCGACAACATGATCGAGGCCGCCGCCGAAGCCTCCGAGGACTTGATGAACAAGTACCTCGAGGAAGGCGAGCTCTCGGAAGAGGAGATCAAGCACGGCCTGCGCCTGCGCACGATCGCCACCGAGATCCAGCCGATGCTCTGCGGCACCGCGTTCAAGAACAAGGGCGTGCAGCGCATGCTCGACGCCGTCATCGAGTTCCTGCCCTCCCCGGTGGACATCCCCCCGGTCACCGGCACGGACGAGGACGAGCAGCCCGCTTCGCGCAAGGCCGACGACAACGAGAAGTTCTCGGCGCTGGCGTTCAAGCTGATGACCGACCCGTACGTCGGCCAGCTGACCTTCGTGCGCGTCTACTCGGGCATCCTGAAGAGCGGCGACTCGGTCTACAACCCGATCCGCGGCAAGAAGGAGCGCATCGGCCGGATCCTGCAGATGCACGCCAACCAGCGTGAAGAAATCAAGGAAATCCTGGCCGGCGACATCGCCGCCTGCGTGGGCCTGAAGGACGTCACGACCGGCGAAACGCTGTGCGATCCGGAAAGCGTGATCACGCTCGAGAAGATGGTCTTCCCCGAGCCCGTGATCTCGCAGGCCGTCGAGCCCAAGACCAAGAGCGACCAGGAAAAGATGGGCATCGCGCTGGGTCGCCTGGCGGCCGAGGATCCGTCGTTCCGCATGCGCACCGACGAAGAGTCCGGCCAGACCATCATCTCCGGCATGGGCGAACTGCACCTGGAGATCATCGTCGACCGCATGAAGCGCGAGTTCGGCGTCGAGGCCAACGTCGGCAAGCCGCAGGTCGCGTACCGCGAGACGATCCGCAAGACCGCGACCGACGTCGAGGGCAAGTTCGTTCGCCAGTCGGGCGGCAAGGGTCAGTACGGTCACGTCGTCTTCACGGTCGAGCCGAACGAGCCGGGCAAGGGCTTCGAGTTCGTCGACGCGATCAAGGGCGGCGTCGTGCCGCGCGAGTACATCCCGGCGGTGCAGAAGGGTGTCGAAGACACGCTGCCCAACGGCGTGCTGGCCGGCTACCCGGTGGTCGACGTCAAGGTCACGCTGACCTTCGGCTCGTACCACGAGGTCGACTCGTCGGAAAACGCGTTCAAGATGGCCGCGTCGATCGGCTTCAAGGAAGCCTGCCGCAAGGCCAGCCCGGTCATCCTCGAGCCGATGATGGCCGTGGAAGTCGAGACGCCGGAAGACTACGCCGGCTCGGTGATGGGCGACCTGTCGTCCCGTCGCGGCATGGTGCAGGGCATGGACGACATGCCTGGCGGCGGCAAGATCATCAAGGCCGAGGTGCCGCTGTCGGAGATGTTCGGCTACTCGACGACGCTGCGCTCGATGTCGCAGGGCCGTGCGACGTACACGATGGAGTTCAAGCACTACAGCGAAGCTCCGAAGAACGTCGCCGACGCGATCGTCACCGCTCGCGGCAAGAACTGATAGCTCAATCGCGGGGCGGCTGCTCCGCGGTCTCGCGCCCTCGAGGCGCCGGCTGCCCGTGGCCGGCGTGTGGCGCGAGACCTTAAACGGTCACGGGTTCTGCTCTTTCTCTGGAGATACGAAG
>NZ_AEWG01000032.1 GCF_000190375.1 Rubrivivax benzoatilyticus JA2 = ATCC BAA-35 | reverse complement strand
CAGCCGCGAACGTGCCGCCGTGCGCACCTTGTCCAGCAGCTGCACGCGGATGTCCTCCAGGCTCAGCGAGATCGTGCCGCCGGGCTTGGTGATGAAGTCCAGCGCGCCCAGTGCCAGCGCCTCGAAGGTCGCCTGCGCGCCCTTCTCGGTCAGCGAGGACACCATGACCACCGGCGTCGGCCGCGCCTGCATCATCAGCGACAGCGAGGTCAGCCCGTCCATCTCGGGCATGTTGATGTCCAGCGTGACGACGTCGGGCTGCCAGTCGAGCAGGCGCTGCAGGCCCTCGGCGCCGTTGGGCGCCGTCTGGACCTCGTGGCCGGCTTCGGACAGCACGCCGGTCAGCAGCCGGCGCATCAGCGCCGAGTCGTCGACGACCAGCACCCGGCTCATGTTCGCGCTCCGCGCATCGCCATGCTCAGGCCGCCTTCGGCAGCGGAGCGGGGTCGCTGTCGAGCATGCGGCCGACGGCGGCCGACTCGGCGCGGCCCAGCAGCTGCTCGGGGTCGATCAGCATCACCAGGCGCTTGTCGCCGTCGAGCCGCGCGACCTGCGTGATCAGCCGGCCCTGCTCGTCGCTGAGCCGGGGCGCCGGCGCGATCGCCTGGCGGCCGATGCGCAGCACCTCGGCAACGCTGTCGACGATGAAGCCGGTGCGCTGGGCGCCCAGCGTGTAGACCATGATGCGCTGGCGGTCGTTGCGCTCCAGCGTCGCCATGCCCAGGCGCGTGCGCTGGTCGATGACCGGCAGCACCGTGCCGCGCAGGTTGATGACGCCCTCGACGAAGGCCGGTGTCTTGGGCACGCGCGTCAGCGCCTCGGGCACGCGCACGATCTCCTGCACGCTCATGATCGGCACGCCGAACTCCTCGGCGCCGAGGCGGAAGATGACGACCTGCACGTCGTCGTCGCTGCGGCTGGTGGTCTCGTCCATCGTCGTCTCGCGTTCGCTGTGCTCGCCGCGGGCGAAGTCCGCGGCGTCCTGGATGGCCTGCAGCCCGAGCAGCCGGTCGGTGGCGATGATCGACACCAGCCGCTTGCCGTCGTCGAGGCGGCAGATGCGCTCGAACTCCTGCAGCGCGCTGTCGCGCGCCAGCACGCCGGGCATCGCGTCGGCCTGGGTGCGCGGCACCGACAGCACCTCCTTCACCGTGTCGGTCACGAGGCCGACCTGGCCGCCGCCGGGCAGGGCGACGACGACGATGCGGTGGTGCTCGTCGAGTTCCTGCGCCGCCAGGCCGAACAGGCTGCGCAGGCTGACCAGCGGCAGCAGCCGCTGGCGCAGCGAGATCAGGCCCAGCACGTGGTGCGGCGTGTTGGGCACCGCGGTGATGCCGGCCGGCACCTGCACGATCTCCTGCACGTCGGCGATGTCGATCGCGTATTCCTGGCCGCAGACGGTGAAGCTGACCAGCCGCAGCTCGTCGGTGACAGCGCCGCCGTCGGGGGCCTCGGCCACGTCGGCGCTGGCTTCCGTGCCGTTGGTCGAGCCGCGCGCGGCCGACGGGCCGAACTGCTCGTCGACCATGCGCTGGAAGTCCAGCACCAGCAGCAGCTCGCGCCCGCCGTCGGCGGCCGGGCGGTTGATGACGCCGGTCAGGTAGTCGGTCTGGACCACGCTCTGGATGGCGCGCACCGGCTCGACCGCGCCGGGGTCGACGCTGATCACGCTGGCGACACGATCGACGACGAAACCCAGCGGCGTGCCGAGCTGGATGACGAGCGCGCGGGTCGCGTCGTCGCTCTCGCGTTCGCGGGTGCCGAACATGCGCCTCAGGTTCAGGATCGGCAGCACGCGGCCGCGCAGGTTGGCCAGGCCGTCCAGCGCCGCCGGCGCCAGCGGCAGCCGGGCGACCTCGGGCACGCGGATGATTTCCTGCACCGGGGCCATCGGCACCGCGAACATCTCGTCGGCCACCGCGAAGGTGACGAACTGGTTGTCCTGCGCCGCGCCGCCCGCGCCGTCTTCTTGGGTCGGGGTCGTGCTCACGGGCACACCTCCTCTCGGGGTTGGGGGTGTGCGCTCAGTTGCTCTGCAGTTCGTCGGCCAGCGAGGCGATCTCCTCGATCGCGGCGCTCAGCTCCTCGGCGCCCTGGGCCTGCTGCTTGGCCGCGGCCGCGGCCTGCTCGGAGGCCTTCTCGGCCTGCGCCGCCGCCGCCGAGACCTGGTCGACACCGACCTTGATCTGTGCCAGCGCCGCCGCGATCTCCTGCGACGTCGCCAGCGCGTCGATGTTGCCCTGCTCGACGACGGCGATCTCGCCCTCCATCGCCAGCAGGTTGCCGGTCACCGAACGCGCCTTCTCGACCTCGGCCTGCGCCGAGCTCATGATCTCGCCGAGGTCGCGGCCGACCAGGCCGATCTGGTCCTGGATGCCCTTGACCAGGTCCTTGATGCGGTCGGCGTTCTCGGCCGAGTCGTGCGCCAGGTTGCGGATGTCGGTGGCGACGACGACGAAGCCCTTGCCGTACTCGCCGGCACGCGCGGCTTCGATGCTGCCGTTGACGGCCAGCATGTTGGTCTGGATGCTGACCTGGGTGATCGCGTCGACGATCTTGTCGATGCGCCGGCTGACGAGCTCCAGCTCCTTGATCTGCAGCGCGCTGCCGCGCGTGGATTCGACGCCGGTGGAGATGGCCGACACCAGGCTGTCGATGTGCGACTTGTTCTCGCCCATCAGGCTGCGGATCGCGGTCGCGCGGTCGCGCCCGACGCTGGCGCGCTGCTCGGCCAGCTGCGCGCCCATTTCGATCTGGTTGACGGCGGCGGCCGACTGCGCGGCGGCAGCGGCCTGCTGCTGCGCGCCGCGGCGGATCTGGTCGAGCGCGGTCATGATCTGCGCCGCCGAGCGGTTGATCTCCTGCACGGCGCTGGACAGCTCCTCGGCCGACGAGGCCACTTCCTCGGCGCTCTTGGCGATGTCGGTGCTGTTCTTCAGGTCGTCGGCAAGGTCGGACAGGGCCTGCGCGGTCTGCTCGCACTCGGCCAGCGCGGCGCTCTGTTCCTCGACCGTCTTGGCCGCTTCCTCGCTGGCCGAGCTCTGCTCGGCGGCGGCGGCGGCGATCTGCTCGCTGCCCTTCATCGCCTCCTGCGAGGCGATGTTGGCCTGCGCCGCGGCGCCGGCGATCTCGGTGGCCCCGGCGACGATCTGCGCCGCGTCCTGGCGGATCTGGTCGATCTGCCGCAGGATGATCTCGCCCTTGGCGGCTTCGCCCTGGATGGTGTCGGCGGCGTCGTTGATGCCGCCGGCGATGGTCTTCACCTCGCCCTGGATCTGGGCGACGAGGTCCTGGATCTGCTTGGCGCTCTTCTCGCTGGTCTCGGCCAGCGTGCGCACCTCGTCGGCGACGACGGCGAAGCCCTTGCCGTGCTGGCCGGCGCGCGCCGCCTCGATCGCGGCGTTGAGCGCCAGCAGGTTGGTCTGGTCGGCGATGCGCGCCACGGCCTTGACGATGTCGCCGATGCTCGCCGCCTGGCGCTCGAGCTCGGCCACCATCCTGACGCTCTCGCCCTGGCGCTTGGCGGCGATGCCGACGTTGGTGATCGTGGCCTGCACCTCCAGCGCGATCTGGCCGGCGCGCTGCTGCATGCCTTCGGCCTTGGTCTTGGCCGCGTCGGCGGCGCCGAGCTGGCGCGTGATCGCGCCGGCGACCTGCGTCACCGCGGCCAGCGATTCCTGCGCCGCGCCGGAGGCCTCCTCGGCGCCGGCGGCGATCTGGTCGGCGGCGCGCTTGAGTTCCTCGGCCGCCGAGGCGGCCTCGTTGATGCCGGCCGACAGCTGGGTGGTGGCGCTGGCGACGCGCTCGGAAGCCTGCTGCTGCTTGGCCAGCGTGCGGGCACGCTTGCGGTTGGCCTCGGCTTCGCGCGTCATGTTGCGCGTCAGGCCCTTGGCCGCGACGGGGGCAGGGGTGCTGCGCGCGATGGCAGCGGCTTCACGGTTCTTCACCACCAGGGACATGGTCGGTCTCTCCGGGCGACGGCGCTTCGGCTCGTCGGGTTGGCCCGTTCGGGCATTCCTCCCGTGGGGGAGGTGATCGGTTGACGTCGCGATGTCTGCGGGAACCGCCGGCTTCGTGGCATCAGGGATATCAACAGTGCCTGCCTATATCGGCATCAACTGTTAGAAATGATATTCCCTGGCCGTGTCAAAGCCTGACTCAAGCCGCTGAGTCGTTCACTAATGCACTCAAATTGAGAAAATTATGGGTGTGATGTGGGCGGCGAGCACCTTGCCGGTGCGAGCCGTCCGATCACCCCCGCAGCACGTCCAGCGCGCGGTCCAGGCCGCCGGAGGTGATGGCGATCATCGCCTCGGCGGCGACGGCGGGCTTCGGGTGGTAGGCGATCGACAGGCCGGCGGCGGCCATCATCGGCAGGTCGTTGGCGCCGTCGCCGACGGCGATCACCTGCGAGGGCTCGATGCCCATCAGCTCGGCCACCTCGAGCAGCACGCGGCGCTTCTCGGCGCCGTCGACGATGTCGCCCCAGGGCCGCTGCAGCAGCGTGCCGGTGAGCTTGCCGTGCGCGATGCCCAGCGTGTTGGCACGCGCGAAGTCCAGCTTCAGGCGCTGGCGCACACGTTCGCTGAAGAACGTGAAGCCGCCGGAGACCAGCATCGTCTTCAGCCCCGCGGCCTGGCAGGCGGCGACGAAGGCCTCGACGCCGGGGTTGAGCTGCAGCCGCTGCTCGGCGACCTGGTGCAGCGCCGTCTCGGGCACGCCGGCCAGCAGCGCCATGCGCCGGCGCAGGCTTTCCTTGTAGTCGGCGATCTCGCCGCGCATCGCCGCCTCGGTGATCGCCGCGACCTCGTCGTAGCGCCCGGCGGCGCGGGCGATCTCGTCGACGCACTCGATGTTGATCAGCGTCGAGTCCATGTCGAAGGCCACCAGCCGGTAGTCGCAGAGGCGCAGCGGCGGCTGGAAGCCGCGGATGTGCAGGCCGGGGGCGTGTTCGATGGCGTCCATGGGGATCTCGGGTTCTCAGGCGGGGCGCGGCTGGCCGAGCGCACGCAGCACGTCGCGCACGTACTGGGCGCGGTCCTGGGCGCCGGCGATCTCGCGGTCGATGCGCAGCTTGTCGTTGCCGGCGAGCTTGATCGCGCGGTTCTTCTGCACCAGCTCGATGATGCGCAGCGGCTCGATCGGCGGGTTGGGGCGGAAGACGATGTTCATCACCTTCGGCCCGGCGTCGATCTTCTGCACGCCGTAGGGCCGCGCCAGCACACGCAGGCGGTGGGTGTCGAACAGCGTCTGGCCCTGCGCCGGCAGCTTGCCGAAGCGGTCGGTGATCTCCTCGAGCAAGGTGTCGATCTGCTCGGCCTTCTCGGCCGTGGCCAGGCGCTTGTAGAGGTTGAGCCGGGTCTGCACGTCGCCGCAGTAGGCGTCGGGCAGCAGCGCCGGGGCGTGCAGGTTGATCTCGGTGGTCGCCGACAGCGGCGACAGCAGGTCGGGCTCCTTGCCGGCCTTCAGCGAGCGCACGGCCTCCGACAGCATGTCGTTGTAGAGCTGGAAGCCGACTTCCATCATGTTGCCGCTCTGGTTCTCGCCCAGCACCTCGCCGGCGCCGCGGATCTCCAGGTCGTGCATCGCGAGGTAGAAGCCGCTGCCCAGCTCCTCCATCTGCTGGATCGCCTCCAGCCGCTGCGCCGCCTGCTTGGTCAGCGCCTCGACGTCGGGCACCAGCAGGTAGGCGTAGGCCTGGTGGTGGCTGCGGCCGACACGCCCGCGCAGCTGGTGCAGCTGCGCCAGGCCGAACTTGTCGGCGCGGCTGATGACGATGGTGTTGGCCGTCGGCACGTCGATGCCGGTCTCGATGATCGTCGAGCACAGCAGGATGTTGTGGCGCTGGGCGACGAAGTCGCGCATCACGTGTTCCAGCTCGCGCTCGGGCATCTGGCCGTGGGCGACGCCGATGCGCGCCTCGGGCAGCAGCTCTTCGAGCTTCTGGCGCCGGGCCTGGATCGACTCGACGTCGTTGTGCAGGAAGTAGACCTGGCCGCCGCGCTTCAACTCGCGCAGCACGGCCTCGCGGATCGTCGAGTTGTTCTCGCTGCGCACGAAGGTCTTGATCGCCAGCCGGCGCTGCGGCGCGGTGGCGATGACCGACAGGTCGCGCAGGCCTTCGAGCGCCATGCCCAGCGTGCGCGGGATCGGCGTCGCGGTCAGCGTCAGCACGTCGACCTCGGCGCGCATCGCCTTGATCGCCTCCTTGTGGCGCACGCCGAAGCGGTGCTCCTCGTCGATGATCAACAGGCCCAGGCGCTTGTACCTGACGTCCTGGCTGAGCAGCTTGTGCGTGCCGACGACGATGTCCACCGTGCCGTCGGCCAGGCCTTCGAGCGCCGCCTTCACTTCCTTGGCCGAGCGGAAGCGCGACAGCTCGGCGATCTTCACCGGCCACTTGCCGAAGCGGTCGACGAGCGTCTGGTAGTGCTGCTCGGCCAGCAGCGTCGTCGGCGCCAAGAGCGCCACCTGCTTGCCGCCGATCACCGAGACGAAGGCCGCACGCAGCGCGACCTCGGTCTTGCCGAAGCCGACGTCGCCGCAGACCAGGCGGTCCATCGGCCGCGGGCTGACGAGGTCCTGGATGACGGCGTGGATCGCCGCGCGCTGGTCGGGCGTCTCCTCGAAACCGAAGCTGGCGGCGAAGGCCTCGTAGTCGGCCGGGCTGTAGCGGTGGGCGTAGCCCTCGCGCGCGGCGCGGCGGGCGTAGAGGTTCAGCAGCTCGGCGGCGGTGTCGCGCACCTGCTCGGCGGCCTTGCGGCGCGCCTTGTCCCACTGGCCCGAGCCCAGCTTGTGCAGCGGCGCCTCGTCGGCGCTGACGCCGGTGTAGCGGCTGATCAGGTGCAGCTGCGCCACCGGCACGTACAGCGTCGCCTTGTCGGCGTATTCCAGGTGCAGGAACTCGCTGGGGCCTTCGCCGGTGTCGATGTTGACCAGGCCGCGGTAGCGCCCGATGCCGTGGTTCATGTGCACCACGGGGTCGCCGAGCTTCAGTTCCGACAGGTCCTTGATCAGCGCGTCGACGTTGCTCGTCTGCTCCTGCTTGCGCCGGCGGCGGGCCTGCGGCGCGGTGGCGAAGAGCTCGGTCTCGGTGACGAACTGCACCGACACGCCGGCCTCGGGCTCGTGCCAGTGGAAGCCCTGGGCCAGCGGCGCGGCGACGATCGCGAAACGCTCCTCGCCGGCCAGGAACTCGGCCAGGTCGGCGACCGAGGGCAGGGCGATGCGGTGGTCGCGCAGCAGTTCCAGCAGGCTCTCGCGTCGGCCTTCGCTCTCGGCGGCCAGCAGCACGCGGTGCGGGGTCGTCTTGAGATGGCGTTCCAGCCCGGCCAGCGGCTCCTGGGCGCCACGGTCGACAGCCAGGTCGGGCAGCGGCCGCGCCCAGTCGACAGGCTCCTGGCCGCGCAGCGCCAGCGTGGCGTGCGGCTGGGTGCGGGCGAAGAACTCGTCGGGGCGCAGGAAGATCGCTTCGGGCGGCAGCAGCGGCCGCTCGGGGTCGTGCTGCAGGAAACGGTGGCGTTCGCGCGTGTCGGTCCAGAAACGCTCCAGCGCCTGGTCGACCTCGCCGTGCAGCGCCACCGCCGCGGTCTCGCCGAGGTAGTCGAAGATGCTCGCGATCTCGTCGAAGAACAGCGGCAGGTAGTACTCGATGCCGCCGGTGGCGATGCCTTGCGCGATGTCCTTGTAGATGCGCGAGCGTGTCGGGTCGCCGTCCAGCTTCTCGCGCCAGCGGGCGCGGAAGGCGGTGCGTGCGGCCTCGTCCATCGGGAACTCGCGCCCGGGCAACAGCCGGACCTCGGGCACCGGGTAGAGGCTCCTCTGGCTGTCGGGGTCGAAAGTGCGGATCGAGTCGACCTCGTCGCCGAACAGGTCGACGCGGTAGGGCACCGGCGAGCCCATCGGGTACAGGTCGATCAGGCCGCCGCGCACGGCGTACTCGCCGGGCGACACGACCTGGCTGACGTGCTGGTAGCCGGCCAGCGTCAGCTGCGACTTCAGCTTGGCCTCGTCCAGCCGCGCCTTCTGCTTGAAGTGGAAGGTATAGCCGGCCATGAAGGACGGCGGCGCCAGCCGCACCAGCGCGGTGGTGGCCGGCATCAGCACGACGTCGACCTCCCCCTGCTGCACGCGCCACAGCGTCGCCAGGCGCTCGGAGATCAGGTCCTGGTGCGGACTGAAGGTGTCGTAGGGCAGCGTCTCCCAGTCGGGGAAGACGGCGACACGCAGGCCGGGCTCGAAGAACTTCAGCTCTTCGGCGAGACGGGTGGTGTCGGCGGGGTCGGCCGTGACGACGGCCAGCAGGCGCTGCTCGGCCTGGCGTGCCGCGCCCAGCCGGGCGAGCAGCAGCGCGTCGGCCGAACCGACCGGGCGCGGCAGCGTGTAGCGCTTGCCCGGGGCGATGTTCGGGATCTGCATGGGAGGCGCGATTCTAGAATCGCCGCATGACTGTGCCGCCGACCCGCTGTTTTGCCCTGGTCCCGTGCGCCGGTGTCGGCCTGCGGGCCGGCGCCGGCGGCCCCAAACAATATGCGCCGCTGGCCGGCCGGCCGGTGGTCGCGCACACGCTGGCGGCGCTGGCCGCGGTGCCGCGGCTGGCGGGCACGCTGGTCGTGCTGTCGCCCGAGGACACCCAGTTCGAGGCCGCCGTGCCCGGCTGGCAGGGCTGGATCGCGCGCCGCGGCGGCGCCACGCGCGCCGAGAGCGTCGCCAACGGCCTGCCGGTGCTGCGTGAACTGGGCGCACGCGACGACGACTGGGTGCTGGTGCACGACGCCGCCCGCTGCCTGCTGCGGCCCGAATGGGTCGACCGCCTCATCGACGCCTGCCTGGCCGATCCGGTCGGCGGGCTGCTGGCGCTGCCGCTGGCCGACACGCTGAAGGCCGAGGAGGCCGGGCGTGTCGCCGACACCGTGCCGCGTGCCGGCAAGTGGGCCGCGCAGACGCCGCAGATGTTCCGCATCGGGCTGCTGGCGCGGGCGCTGGCCGAAGCCGGTGACCAGGTCACCGACGAGTCCAGCGCCGTCGAGGCGCTGGGCCTGGCGCCGCGCCTCGTGGCCGGCGATCTCGAAAACCTCAAGGTGACCTGGCCGGCCGATTTCGCGCTCGCCGCGCGCCTGCTGCAGACCCGATGAACCCTCTGGACCTCCGCATCGGCGAGGGCTGGGACACCCACCAGCTCGTCGCCGGCCGCCCGCTGATCTTGGGCGGCATCACCATCCCGCACAGCCACGGCCTGCTCGGCCACAGCGACGCCGACGCGCTGCTGCACGCCATCACCGACGCGCTGTTCGGCGCCGCGGCGCTGGGCGACATCGGCCGCCACTTCCCCGACACCGCGGCCGAGTTCAAGGGCGCCGACTCGGGCGTGCTGCTGGCCGAGTGCGCGCGCCGCGTGCGCGCTGCCGGCTGGGAGATCGTCAACGTCGACTCGACCATCGTCGCCCAGGCGCCGAAGATGGCGCCGCACATCGCCGCGATGCGCACGCGCATCGCCGAGCTGCTGGCCGTCGGCGTCGAGCGCGTCAACGTCAAGGCCAAGACGGCCGAGAAGCTCGGCCCGGTCGGCGAAGGGCGTTCGATCGAGACGCGCGCGGCCTGTCTGCTGTACCGGGCCGGCTGACCCGGCCAGGGCGCTACGGCGCCCGCCGCAGCCGGATGTGGGCCATCAGCCCGCCGTCCGGCGCATTGGCCAGTTCCAGGCTGCCGCCCATGCGCTGCATCGCCTTGTCGACGATCGCCAGCCCCAGGCCGGCGCCGGTGGCGGCGGTGCGTGCGGCGTCGCCGCGGAAGAACGGCGTCGTCAGCTGCGACAGCTTCTCGGGCGGCACGCCGGGGCCGTTGTCGCGCACCGTCAGCACGACCCACGGCCCGGTGCGCGCGTAGGAGATCGTGACCTCGGCGACGCCGGTGTCGGTGCCGCGGCCGTAGCGCCGCGCGTTCTCGAACAGGTTGGAGAAGACGCGGCCGAGCTCGGTCTCGTCGGCCAGCACCTTCAGGTCGATCGCCACGCGCGAGTGGATGCGGATCTGCGCCGGGTCGCGGAAGCCCGCGGCCTCGCGGTCGATCAGCTGCGAGACGTGCACCGGGCGCATCTCGGTGTCGCCCGGGCGCGCGTAGTCCATGAACTTGTCGATGATCGCGTCGAGCTGGTCGATGTCCAGCGCCATGTTGCGCTTGGCTTCGTCGTCGGAGACGCTCATCTCCGTTTCCAGCCGCAGCCGCGCCAGCGGCGTGCGCAGGTCGTGGCTGATGCCGGCGAGCATCACCGCGCGGTCTTCCTCGACGCGCGCGAGCTCGCGTGCCATGCGGTTGAAGCCGCGGTTGACCTCGCGGATCTCGCTGGTCAGCGTGTTCTCGTCCAGGCGCGAGTCGAGGTCGCCTTCGCGGATGCGGCTGGCGGCGAACGACAGCTGCTTCAGCGGCCGGTTGATCAGCCGCGCGATTGCCACCGAGCCGAGCAGCGTCGCCAGCAGCGCGATGCCGATCCAGACGAACCAGGTGCTGCGGGTCAGCGGGCTGGTGTGGTTGTCGTCGATCTGCAGCCAGTAGGCGTCGCCGTCGATCGAGAACCCGACCCACATGCCCGAGGTGGCGTTGACGCTGCGCGCGACGATCGCATCCTCGCCGAGCGTCGCGCGCAGCTCGCGTGCGACGCGGCGCGTGAAGCGGTCGACCTCGAAACCTTCCCAGCGGTCGCCCGGCTCGCGCGGCGTGACGCGCACCGCGCCCTGCTGCCCGAGCGACTTCACCAGCGCGACGCGGTTGATGCCGTCGGCCTGCTGCAGCGCCGCACGCGACAGGTTCACGAGACCGGCGATCTGCTGCGCGGACTCGACCGCACGCGGCTCGAACTCGAGCGCGCGCAGCGTCTGCACCCAGGCGAAGACCCCGCCGGCCAGCAGCAGGGCCAGCAGGCAGAAGGTGCGCCAGAAGAGGCTCAGGGCGATCGTCTTACGTGCCATCGGCCGCGATGATGCCGTTCAGGATGCGGCCGGGGGGCGGCGTGATGCGTGCGGCGCCGTCGCGGCGCGCGCGCCTGTCGCGCCGGCGCGTCAGCTTGCGCCGTCCGGCACGAAGACGTAGCCGACGCCCCAGACGGTCTGGATGTAGCGCGGCTGCGCCGGGTCGGGCTCGAGCATCTTGCGCAGGCGCGAGATCTGCACGTCCAGGCTGCGGTCGAAGGGCTCGAACTCGCGGCCGCGCGCCAGCTGCGCCAGCTTGTCGCGCGACAGCGGCTGGCGCGGGTGGCGCACCAGCGCCTTCAGCATCGAGAACTCGCCTGTGGTCAGCGCGATCTGCTCGCCGTTCTTGGACAGGCGGCGCAGCGACAGGTCGAACTCGAACGGCCCGAAGTTGACGACCTGCGGCTCCTTCGACGGCGCACCCGGCGCTTCCGGGGCCGGGCGGCGGCGCAGCACCGCGTGGATGCGCGCCAGCAGCTCGCGCGGGTTGAAGGGCTTGGGCAGGTAGTCGTCGGCGCCGACTTCCAGGCCGACGATGCGGTCGACGTCCTCGACCTTGGCGGTGAGCATGATGATCGGCGTGATGTCGTTGGCCGCACGCAGGCGGCGGCAGATCGACAGGCCGTCCTCGCCCGGCAGCATCAGGTCGAGCACGATCAGGTCGACCGTGTCGCGCGTCAGCACGCGGTTCAGCGCCTTGGCGTCCTCGGCCAGCAGGACCTCGAAACCTTCCTGCGACAGGTAGCGACGCAGCAGGTCGCGGATGCGGGCATCATCGTCGACGACCACGATGCGGTCGGGACGGGTATTGGCGGGGGTGTTCATCACCGACTCCAAACTTGTAACAGCGGCATTGTGCGGGCCGATTTCCGGGCGTCCCGGCGTTTGCTGACCTGTTGTTACAAGTCTTGCGGCGTGTCCGCGGTGCCATCGTGCCCTCCGCTGCGTTTTGCCCAGGAGAACACGTGTGCAACCCTTGCCTCTGAAAGGAAACGTTGACATGCCCTTCGTCCGAAAGGCCTTCGTGCTGGCCGCTTTCGCCGCGGTTGCCGCGGCCCAGGCGCAGACCTTGCCGCCGCCGCAGAACGTCGTCGGCCTGTCGGCCAGTGCCACCGCCGAGGTGCCGCGCGACATGCTGTCGGTGACGTTCTCGACCTCGCGCGAAGGCCCTGACGCGCAGACCGTGCAGTCGCAGCTGAAGCAGGCGCTGGACGCCGCGCTGGCCGAGGCCCGCAAGGTGGCCAAGCCGGGCCAGATCGAGCTGCACACCGGCGGCTTCTCGCTGTACCCGCGTTATTCGAACAAGGGCGTGGCCAACGGCTGGCAGGGCAGCGCCGAGCTGGTGGCCGAAGGCCGCGACGTCGCCGGCATCGCCCAGCTCACCGGCCGGGTGCAGACGATGATGATCTCGCGCGTGGGCTACTCGCTGTCGCGCGAGGCGCGCGAGAAGGCCGAGGCCGAGCTGTCGGCCGAGGCGATCACGCGGTTCCGCGCCAAGGCCGACACGATCAGCCGCCAGTTCGGCTTCGGCGGCTGGGGCATCCGCGAGGTCTCGGTGTCGGCGAGCGAACCGCCGTCGGGCGTGTTCCCGATGGCGATGAAGGCGCGTGCCGCGATGGCCGACGAGGCGCTGCCGGTCGAAGCCGGCAAGGCCAGCGTCACGGTCAGCGTCTCGGGCAGCGTGCAGATGTCGGCCAAGTAGCCGACGGGGTCCGGCGGGCGGCGCCTACTGCGCCGTCCAGCCGCCGTCCATGTTCCAGGCCGCGCCGAGCACGTTGTCGCCGGCCGGCGAGCACAGGAACAGCGCCAGCGCCGCCAGCTGCTCGGGCGTCGTGAAGCGCAGCGACGGCTCCTTCTCGGCCAGCAACTGGCGCTCGGCCTCGTCGTTGGACAGTCCGTGGGCGGCGGCGCGGGCGTCGATCTGCTTTTGCACCAGCGGCGTCAGCACCCAGCCGGGGCAGATCGCGTTGACGGTGACGCCGCTGCGTGCGCATTCCAGCGCCGCGGCGCGCGTCAGGCCGACGATGCCGTGTTTGGCGGCGACGTAGGCGCTCTTGCCGGCCGAGGCCACGAGCCCGTGCACCGAGGCGACGTTGATGACGCGCCCCCAGCCGCGGTGTTTCATGCCGGGCAGCGCGACACGCATCGTGTGGAAGGCCGAGCTGAGATTGATCGCGATGATCGCGTCCCAGCGTTCGGCCGGGAAATCCTCGACCAGCGCGACGTGCTGGATGCCGGCGTTGTTGACGACGATGTCGGGGCCGCCGAACTGGCGTTCGCACTGGTGCACCAGGTCCTCGATCTCGTCGGGCCGGCGCATGTCGGCGCCGTGGTGGGCGACCTCGCCGGAACCGGCGGCACGCACCGCCTGCAGCGCGGCGTCGACGTCGCCGAAGCCGTTGAGCATCAGCTTCGCGCCCTGCTGCGCCAGCGCCACCGCGATGCCAAGGCCGATGCCGCTCGTCGAGCCCGTGACCAGCGCCGTCTTTCCCTGGAGCATGTGCCGTCCCCTTGCCGGTTGCTACGATCGGACGATTATCGGGACCGTCTCCCGCGCCTTCCATCCTCGTCGCCCCCCATGACCCCCCGCCTGAACCACGTGCCCTGCCTCGACGCGCGGGGCCTGCACCGCATGGCGTACTGGGAGTGGGGCGACCCGCAGGCGCGCCATGCGGTGGTCTGCGTGCACGGGCTGTCGCGCCAGGGGCGCGACTTCGACACGCTGGCGCAGGATCTGGCGCCGCAGCTGCGTGTGGTCTGCCCCGACATCGTCGGCCGCGGCCGCAGCGACCGCCTCGCCGACGCGGCCGGCTACACGGTGCCGCAGTACGTCGCCGACGTCGTCACGCTGCTGGCGCGGCTGGACGTCGACACGGTCGACTGGGTCGGCACCTCGATGGGCGGGCTGATCGGCCTGGGCGTGGCCAGCCTGGCGGGCTCGCCGGTGCGCCGGCTGGTGCTCAACGACGTCGGCCCGGCAATCGAGCCGGCGGCGCTGGAGCGCATCAGGGGTTACCTCGGCCAACCGGTGCGCTGGGCGAGTGTCGAGGACGCCGCCGAGGCGATCCGCCAGGTGTCGCTGGGTTTCGGCCCGCACACGCCTGAACAATGGCTGGCGTTGACCCGGCCGCAGCTCGTCGCTGACGGCGACGGCTGGATCCCGCATTACGACCCGGCGATCGCCGTGCCGTTCCGGGCGATGACGCCCGAGATCGCCGCCGCCGGCGAAGCCGCGCTGTGGGCCGCCTGGGACCGCCTGCGCTGCCCGACGCTGCTGCTGCGCGGCGCCGAATCCGATCTGTTGTCGCGCGCCACCGCCGAGGCGATGACGCGCCGCGGGCCGCGGGCGCGGCTGCACGAGTTCGCCGGTGTCGGCCACGCGCCGATGCTGGTCCAGCCGGAGCAGCGCGCCGTCGTCCGCGATTTCCTCTTGTCCTGATGAGAACCGCCGAACCTTCCGAAGCGGCCGTCGACGCGGCCGCGATCGTCGAACTGGCGGCGCGTGAAACCGGTGCCGCCGAAGACGGCACCGCCGCGCTCGAACGCGCCCGCGCCTTCGCCGAGCCACTGCTGGCCGGCCACCTGCTCGACACCGGCGAGCCCGCGCTGCTGCACGCCGACGGTGTCGCCGCGATCCTGCAGGCCATCGGCGCAGCGCCGTCGATGCGTGCCGCCGCCTATCTGGTCTACGCCGGCGACTACCTCCAGCATCCCGAGGAGATGGTCGCCAAGGCCTTCGGCCAGTCCTATGCCAGCCTGGTGACACACACCCGGCGGCTGGTGCAGATCCAGCGTGCGACGCGTGCCGCCTCGGTGCTGGAGGCCCAGCGCCAGCAGCAGGCCGAGCAGGTGCGCAAGATGCTGCTGGCCTTCTCGCACGACCTGCGTGTCGTGCTGCTGCGCCTGGCCTCGCGGCTGCAGACGCTGCGCTGGTATGCCGCCGAGCGGGTGCCGTGCCCGCAGGAGCTGGCCGAGGAGACGCAGCAGATCTTCGCGCCGCTGGCCAACCGCCTGGGCATCTGGCAGATCAAGTGGGAGCTGGAGGATCTGGCGTTCCGCTTCCTGCAGCCCGAGGAGTACAAGCGCATCGCGCGCCTGCTCGACGAGAAGCGAGTCGAACGCGAGCAGCGCATCGAAGGCGCGCGCCGCCGCATGCGCGAGCGCCTGGCCGAGGCCGGCATCCGCGCCGAGGTCCACGGCCGTCCCAAGCACCTGCACAGCATCTGGAAGAAGATGCGCGGCAAGGGGCTGCCGATCGAGCGTGTCTTCGACCTGAGCGCGCTGCGGGTCATCGTCGACGACGTCGCCGGCTGCTACGCCGCGCTGTCGCGTGTGCACGAGTGTTTCCGCGCCGTCGACGGCGAGTACGACGACTACATCGCGCGGCCCAAGCCCAATGGCTACCAGTCGCTGCACACCGTCGTGCTCGACGACGACGGCCGCGCGCTGGAAGTGCAGATCCGCACCCGCGCGATGCACGAGCACGCCGAACACGGCGTCGCCGCGCACTGGATGTACAAGGAGGCCGGCGTGCGCGGCTACGCCGGCGTCAGCGCCGCGGGCGACTTCAACGAGCGCCTAGCCGAGGCGCGCAAGGCCGTTCTGCGCGAGCTGCTGGCCTGGGAGCGCGACTTCGCGACGACGCAGGACGCCACCGCCTCGGCGGTGTTCGACGACCGCATCTACGTCTTCACGCCACAGGTCAACGTCATCGACCTGCCGGTCGGCGGCACGCCGGTGGACTTCGCCTACGCGCTGCACACCGACCTGGGCCACCGCTGCCGCGGCGCGCGGGTCGACGGCGCCATGGTGCCGTTGAACACGGCGCTGGTCTCGGGGCAGACGATCGAGATCGTCGCCGCCAAGGAAGGTGGGCCGTCGATGGACTGGCTCAACCCCGAGCTGGGCTACCTGAAGAGCCCGCGCGCCAAGGCCAAGGTGCGCGCCTGGTTCAACGCCCAGGCGCAGGGGCTGACGATCGCGCGCGGCCGCGAGCTCGTCGAGAAGCTGCTGCAGCGCGAGGGCAAGACCGCGGTCAAGCTCGAGACGCTGGCCGAGCAGTTGGGCTTCAAGACCGCCGACGCGCTGTTCGAGGTCGTCGGCAAGGACGAGTTCTCGCTGCGCAACATCGAGCAGATCCTGCGTCCGGCCGCGCCGGCGGTGGCCGAGGAGGACGAGGGCATCGCGCTGCGCCGCCCGCGCCACGAGGGCGGCAAGGGCAAGGGCGGGGTGCTGGTCGTCGGTGTCGACTCGCTGCTGACGACGCTGGCGCGCTGCTGCCGGCCGGCGCCGCCCGACACCATCGGCGGCTTCGTCACGCGCGCCAAGGGCGTGGCCATCCACCGCCGCGACTGCAGCAACTTCCGCCACATGGCGCAGAAGGACCCGGGGCGTGTCATCGAGGTCGAGTGGGGGCGCGAACGCGACGGCGTCTACCCGCTGGACGTCATCATCGAGGCCAGCGACCGCCAGGGCCTGCTGCGCGACATCTCCGAGGTCTTCGCCAAGGAGAAGATGAACGTCATCGGCGTGCACACGCAAAGCGTCAAGGACGCGCGTGGCGGCACCGCGTGGATGACCTTCACCATCGAGGTCGCCGACACCGCAAGGCTCGCGCAGGTGCTCAAGCATCTGGTCGGCATCGCCGGCGTGCGCCACGCGCGGCGTCGCTGAACGCCGGCAAGGCGGCCTGAATTTGGTCCGGTAAAGCACTCAGGTATTTGCAAAAAACGCGGATCTCGTATATAGTCATAGGCTCTTCAGGCGCGTAGCTCAGCTGGTTAGAGCACCACCTTGACATGGTGGGGGTCGTTGGTTCGAGTCCAATCGCGCCTACCAAACGGACAGCCCGGTAGATCGGTGATCTACCGGGCTCTTTCGCTTTTGGCGGCCTGAAACGGCTGTCGGTTCGATGCGAGCCGGCCGTCCACTCGTGAAACGGGCCGGCATGGCCGGCCCGTCGTCAGCGTGCTGCGGCCGGGTTCAGCGGAACTGGTAACGCGCCGAGACGTAGAAGAAACGCCCGCGCGGGTCGGTGTAGCTCGGGTCGTAGCCCGAAATGAAGTAGTAGGCCTGGTTCGAGAACGGCGGCGGCGTGTCGAACACGTTCTGCACGCCGGCGCGCAGCGTGAACGCCTTCGAGAACTCGAAGGCCCCCGACAGGTCCCACAGCGAGTAGGCCTTGACCCGGTTCTTGGCGACGACGCTGCCGTTCTCGGTGTCGATCGCCGAGTTCTGGTCGTCGTAGCTCGAGTAGTAGGTGTTGCCGACGCTGGCGCTCCACGCGCCGCGCTCCCAGTCGAGGCTCAGCCGGTGGCGCCAGCGCTGCACGACGCTGTCGGTGACGAAACGCCCGAGGTTGCTGATGTAGCCCAGCTCGGGGCTCGGCTGCTGCTTGGATTCGAGCATCCAGGTGCCCGACAGCCGGGCGCCGAACACGCCGACGGCGGTCTTCAGCCCCTTCATCTCGACGACGACGTCCAGCCCCGAGGCCTTCTGCCGGCCGCGGTTCTCCTTGCGCAGCTCGATGTAGCAGATCTCGGGGTCGTCCGGGTCGTAGTCGCAGTCGGCCAGGCCCTCGTCCTCGTTGTAGCGGTGCACGAGGTGCTCGAACTTGTCGAGGTTGCCGAGGATCACGTCGTCGCCGATCTCGCTGATCACGTCGCGCTTCTGGATGTTCCAGTAGTCCAGGCTCACGCTCCACAGCGGATGCGGCGTGAACACCGTGCCGAGCGAGAACTGGCGCGAACGCTCGGGCTTCAGGTCGGGGTTGCTGTAGCGGCGCGTCTCCCAGCTGTCGGCGCACTCGGCGTAGCCGTTCTCTGCCGTCGCGCAGACCACCGGGTCGGGCAGCGTCGAGGTGCTGCTGTACTGGGTCGGACGGTGCAGGTCGGTCATCGACGGTGCGCGGAAGCCCGTGCCGAACGAGCCGCGCAGCAGCAGGTCCGGCGAGGCGAGGTAGCGCAGCCCGACCTTGGGGTTGGCGGTGTTGCCGACGCCTTCGTAATGGTCGAAGCGCGCGGCGAGCTGTAGCTCCAGCTTCTTCGTCACCGGCAGCGCCAGCTCGCCGTAGACGGCCGCGACGCGGCGCTGGTCGCTCGTCGCCGTGCCGCCTTCGGGTGCGTCGTCGTTGTTGATGTTGTCGCTCATCAGCAGCGCCGACGGGTTGAAGCTCGTCTTCTCGCGCCGGATCTCGCCGCCCAGCGCCAGGCTCGCCGCGCCGCCGGGCAGGCGGCCCAGCGTGCGGCTGGCGTTGAAGTCCAGCGAGTCCATCGTGCCGCGCGCGCGCCGCACGACGTCGTTGATCTGGATGCTGTCGATGTAGGCCAGCGCCTCGGCGGTGTTGGGCGCAAAGGGGTTGATGAGGCCGCTGTCCAGGCCGTCGATCAGCTTGTCGTAGAGCAGGTAGCCGTGGGTGTCGCGGTCGGCGACTTCGCTGACGCTGTGGTTCAGGCCCCACTCGTAGTCCCAGTCGCCGACGCTGCCGCTCATGCCGACGACGTAACGCTGGCTGGTGCTGGTCAGCTCGCTGGCGCGGCGGCCGGCGTCGGTCAGGCGCAGGCGCAGGCGGATGTCCGGGTCGATGGCCTCGAGCCCGGTGAAGCCGGCGAGTTCCGGGACCTGGCTGTAGTCGATGTAGTACTTGTTCAGGCGCGGCGACGAGCCGACGTACCAGGTCTTCGCGCGCGCCAGCGCGACTTCGGCGAACAGGTCGTGGCCGCCGCCGAGTTCGGTGACCGCGCGGCCCAGGAAGCTCAGCTTCTCGGACTTCGGGTACAGCTCGGTGTCGCGCATGTAGTCGTAGGTGCAGCCCTGAGCCCCGCCGACGCCGCCGGGCAGATGCAGGTTGGCTGGCGGGTTGCACCCCGGGGCCGAGAAGTTGATGCGGTGGCTGTTGATCAGTTCGCCGCCGACCAGCAGGCCCTGGTCGCGCAGGTACTCGAACTGCTCGTCGCTCAGGTCGAGGTTGGCCGGGGACGTGTAGCCCGACAGCAGATGCGGCAGCCGCTCGGCGATCTTCAGGTCCTGGATGAAGCCGCGCTGCGAGGTGCTCAGCGCGTCGGTGCGCTGCACGTCGAAGACGCCGAAGACGTTGAAGCCGTTCTCGGCCAGCGTGCCGTAGCCGGCCGTCACCGACGCGGTGCGCTTGCCGGCGCCGCCTTCCTGGGTGTCGCCGACGTAGACGTTGACCTCCGCACCGGTGTAGTCCTTGCGGGTGACGAAGTTGATGACGCCGGAGATCGCGTCGGTGCCGTAGATCGCCGAGGCGCCGTCGAGCAGCACCTCGACACGCTCGATCGCCGCGGCCGGGATGCTGTTGAGGTCGACGCCGGCGTCGTCACCCGGCGACGCGAAGTTGGCCATGCGCCGGCCGTTGAGCAGCACCAGCGTCGACGACGTGCCGATGCCGCGCAGGTTGGCCGAGTTGAAGCCCTTCTGGTCGTAGCCGCCGGTGTTGATGCTGCCGCCGTCGCTCAGGCCGCCGCTGTTGCCGCTGAGGTTGCGCAGCACCTCGGCGGCGGTGGTCACGCCGGACTTGACGATCTCCTCGCGCGAGATCACCTGCACCGGCAGCGCGCCTTCGTCCTCGGTGCGCTTGATGCGCGAGCCGGTGACCTCGATGCGTTCGACCGGCCGCGAGGCCGCCGTGGCCGAGTCCTGGGCCGTCGCGGCCCGTGGCGCGGCGCCGAGCGCCAGCAGGGCCGCACAGGCGGCGGCGATGGGGGTGATGCGGCGCATCGGGTCGCGGCTCATCGATGTTCCTCGTGGCTGGCGGGCGGACCCTCGGGTCCAAAACCCCAGATTTTGTGGTGCGAATTCACAAACGGGAAACACGGCCCGACGGATGACAGCGCGGCGCAACTTCCATCCGGTCTGCCTCAATCCGGGCTGCGGCGGCGCCGCCACAATGGGCCGGCCGCACCGGCGCCGCGCCGTGCCCGACCCACTGGAGCTCCGATGGACATTCCGCATCCGTACCTGATGTTCCTCGGCGACGTGCATGACCAGCTCGCCGCCAAGACCGCCCACGGCATCGTCGACTGGCGTCGCGAGTGGTGCCTGGGCCAGACCCGTTTGCCCGGCTGCCAGGCCGATCTCGGCCTGCCCGAGATGACGATCGCCGAAGGCGTGGCCGCCGGCGCGAAGACGCTGATCGTCGGCGTCGCCAACGCCGGCGGCGTGCTGCCGGCGCACTGGGTGGCGACGATCGTCCAGGCCATCGAGGCCGGGCTCGACGTCGCCAGCGGGCTGCACGTGCGCCTGGCGCAGATCCCCGAGATCCGCGAGGCCGCGGCGCACAACGGCGTGCAGCTCTTCGACGTGCGCCACAACGACCAGACCTTCGCCACCGGCAAGGGCACCAAGCGCCCCGGGCTGCGCCTGCTGACCGTCGGCACCGACTGCTCGTCGGGCAAGAAGTACACCGCGCTGGCGCTGGAACGTGCGATGCGCGCGCGTGGCCTGGACGCCGACTTCCGCGCCACCGGCCAGACCGGCGTCTTCATCTCCGGCCACGGCGTGGCCATCGACGCCGTCGTCGCCGACTTCATCTCCGGCGCCGTCGAGTGGCTGGCGCCGGCTGCCGCGCCCGGCCACTGGGACCTGATCGAAGGGCAGGGCTCGCTGTTCCACCCGTCGTTCGCCGGCGTCTCGCTGGGCCTGCTGCACGGCGCCCAGCCCGACGCCTTCGTCGTCTGCCACGAGCCGACGCGGCGCACGATGCGCGGCGTGAAACACGCGCTGCCGACGATCGCCGAGGTCATCGAGCTCACCGTGCGCTGCGGCCGGCTGACCAACCCGGCGATCCGCCCGGTCGGCATCGCGATCAACACCCGGGCGCTGGACGACGCCGCCGCGCGCGAACTGCTCGCCGCGCTGGCGAGCGAACACGGCCTGCCGGCCACCGACCCGGTGCGTTACGGTGTCGACGGGCTCGTCGACCGGCTGCTCGCCGAGTTCCCGGAGAGCGGCCGTGTCTGAGGCCCGGCTCGACGTCGCCGTCGAACGCTGGCCGATCGCCGGTGGCTTCACGATCTCGCGCGGCACCAAGACCGAGGCCGTCGTCGTCGTTGCCAGCGTCACGCAGGGCGGCATCACCGGCCGCGGCGAGTGCGTGCCGTATGCGCGTTATGGCGAGACGGTCGACGGCGTTGCCGAAAGCGTGCGCGCGCAGGCCGGCTGGC
>NZ_AEWG01000033.1 GCF_000190375.1 Rubrivivax benzoatilyticus JA2 = ATCC BAA-35 | reverse complement strand
GCAGGCGCCGGGACCGGCGTGGTGACAGCCGGGGCACGGGTGGGCGCCGGGGCCGGCGAGATCGACGGTGCGGCCACCGGTGCGGGCGTCGCCTGCGCGGCCCGCGTCGTCGGCGGGTCGAACAGCATCGTGTACTCGCGCACCAGCCGGCCGGTGGCCCAGCTGGCCTCGAGGATGACGTCGACGAAGGGCTCGACGATGCTGCGGTCGCTGCTCAGGCGCAGCACCTGGCGGCCGTCGGGACGGCGCAGCAGCGTCACCTGGGCATCGCCGAGCACGGCGTTGTATTCGACTCCGGCAGCGCGGTAGGCGTCGGGCGGCGCGATGCGCAGCTTCAGCGTGCCGGCCTCCTCGGCCGTCAGGCTGGTGACGTCGATCTCGGCACGAAGCGGCTCGCCCAGTGCCGACTGCACGTTGAGCCGGCCGAGACCGAGCGCCCAGGCGGACGTGCCCCACAGGCAGGCGGCAGCGAATGCCACCCCGGTCAGCGCGAAACGCGCGGCGTTCGTCGAACGGTGATTCAAGGCGTCTCCCACAACACGTCCCGGACGGCGCACCCGAGCGGGTGGCCGCAATATCTGTCACCGGGAAAAGGCCGATTATGTCCGGCGCTCGCGACAGAAATCACAACGATGTCAAGCATATAGGCAAGCAAGCTCACCCAAAGCCTGACATTCGGGACCGAAGTGCGCCCAATTCCGCGCCGGGCGCGTCTTGTTGCCGGCCGGCAACGAGCCGGCCGGCGGCACCGATCACTGTTCGAGCAGGATGCGCAGCATGCGGCGCAGCGGCTCGGCAGCGCCCCAGAGCAGCTGGTCGCCGATCGTGAAGGCGCCGATGTACTCCGGGCCCATCGCCAGGCGGCGGATGCGGCCGACGGGGATCGACATCGTGCCGGTGACGGCCACCGGGGTCAGGTCGCGCAGCGTCGCTTCGCGGGTGTTGGGCACGACCTTCACCCACTCGTTGTCGGCAGCGATCATCGCCTCGATGTCGGCCACCGGCACTTCGCGCTTCAGCTTGAAGGTCAGCGCCTGCGAGTGGCAGCGCATCGCGCCGACACGCACGCAGAAGCCGTCGACCGGCACCGCCGGCGAACCGAAGCCTTCGCCCTGGCCGAGGATCTTGTTCGTCTCGGCCATGCCCTTCCACTCTTCCTTGGACTGGCCGTTGCCGAGATCCTTGTCGATCCACGGGATCAGCGAGCCGCCCAGCGGCACGCCGAAGTTGGCCGTCTCCTCGGGCGTCAGCGCGCGCTGCTTGGCGATGACCTTGCGGTCGATCTCCAGGATCGCGCTCTTCGGGTCGTCGAGCAGGCTGCGGACCTCGGCGTTGAGCGTGCCGTACTGCGTCAGCAGCTCGCGCATGTGCTGCGCGCCGCCGCCCGAGGCCGCCTGGTAGGTCTGGGTGCTCATCCACTCGACGAGCCCGGCCTTGTACAGCGCGCCGACGCCCATCAGCATGCAGCTGACGGTGCAGTTGCCGCCGATCCAGTTGCGCCCGCCGTTGGCCAGCGCGTCGCGGATCACCGGCATGTTGACCGGGTCGAGCACGATGACGGCGTCGGGGTTCATGCGCAGCGTCGACGCCGCGTCGATCCAGTGGCCGTTCCAGCCCGCTGCGCGCAGCTTCGGGAAGACCTCGGTCGTGTAGTCGCCGCCCTGGCAGGTCAGCACGATGTCGCAGCGCTTGAGCGCGTCGATGTCGTACGCGTTCTGCAGCCGCGTCTCGTTCTTCACGAGCTCGGCCGGGGCGTTGCCGCCGGCATTGCTGGTGCTGAAGAACAGCGGTTCGATGAGCGCGAAGTCACCTTCGGCGCGCATGCGATCCATCAGCACGGAACCGACCATCCCGCGCCAGCCGACCAATCCTACGAGTGCCATGTATCCACCTTTTCGACGTGTCCCGGACCCCTTCTGCCCTGCCCCGGCTCGCTTCGCCGGGGTCCTGGAGTGGGGGCGAGACGATCCGAGAGCTTCAGCTCTTGGTAATCGTTTTGCCGGTGATCGCCGCGACGACGGCGTCGCCCATCTGGGCAGTGCCGACGCGCTGCGTGCCTTCGGACCAGATGTCGGCCGTGCGCAGACCGGCGGCCAGCACGGCGCGCACGGCCGACTCGATGCGGTCGGCGGCTTCGGGCTGGGCGAGGGTGTAGCGGAGCATCATGGCGGCCGACAGGATTGTAGCCAGCGGGTTGGCGATGCCCTGCCCCGCGATGTCCGGCGCGCTGCCGTGGCTGGGCTCGTACAGGCCCTTGTTGTTCTTGTCGAGCGAGGCGCTGGGCAGCATGCCGATCGAGCCGGTGAGCATCGCCGCCTCGTCGGACAGGATGTCGCCGAACATGTTGCCGGTGAAGACGACGTCGAACTTCTTCGGCGCCTTGACCAGTTGCATCGCGGCGTTGTCGACGTACATGTGCTCGAGCTCGACGTCCGGGTACTGGGCGTGGACCTCGGTGACGACGTCCTTCCAGAACTGGAAGGTCTCGAGCACGTTGGCCTTGTCGACGCTGGTGACCTTGCCGCGACGCTTGCGCGCCGCCTGGAACGCGACGTGGGCGATGCGCTCGATCTCCGGGCGGCTGTAGCGCATCGTGTCGAAGGCTTCTTCCGCACCCGGGAAGTGGCCGTCGACGGCGATGCGGCGGCCACGCGGCTGGCCGAAATAGATGTCGCCGGTCAGCTCGCGGATGATCAGGATGTCCAGGCCGGCCACCAGCTCGGGCTTCAGGCTCGAGGCGTGCGTCAGCTGCTCGTAGCACAGCGCCGGGCGCAGGTTGGCGAACAGGCCGAGGTGCTTGCGCAGGCCGAGGATCGCCTGCTCGGGGCGCAGCGAACGCTCCAGCGTGTCGTACTTCCAGTCGCCGACGGCGCCGAACAGCACCGCGTCGGCGGCCTTGGCCAGCGCCAGCGTCGACTCCGGCAGCGGATGGCCGTGCGCGGCGTAGGCGGCGCCGCCGACGAGCGCGGTCTCGGTCTCGAACGGCAGGTCCAGCACGTTCAGCACCTTGACGGCTTCGGCGACGATCTCGGTGCCGATGCCGTCACCCGGGAGGATGGCGATCTTCATGGTTGTCCTTGGGTGTTGGCGGCTTGTCAGCCGACGAGGCGCTGGTCGAGCCAGGGCATCTTGGCCAGGCGCTCGGCCTCGTAGGCGCGGATCTTGTCGGCGTGGCGCAGCGTCAGGCCGATGTCGTCGAAGCCGTTGACGAGGCAGTACTTGCGGAAGGGCTGCACCTCGAAGGGCAGCTCGCTGCCGTCGGGCTTGACGATCACCTGACGCGGCAGGTCCACCGTCAGCGTGTAGCCCGGGAAGGCCGCGACCTCGTCGAACAGGCGCGCAACCTGAGACTCCGGCAGCACGATCGGCAGCAGGCCGTTCTTGAAGCAGTTGTTGAAGAAGATGTCGGCGAAGCTCGGCGCGAGGATCGCGCGGAAGCCGTACTGCTGCAGCGCCCAGGGCGCGTGCTCGCGGCTGGAGCCGCAGCCGAAGTTCTCGCGCGCCAGCAGCACCGAGGCGCCGGCGTAGCGCGGCTGGTTGAGCACGAAGTCCGGGTTCGGCTTGCGCGCCGCCGGGTCCTGGCCGGGCTCGCCGCGGTCCAGGTAGCGCCATTCGTCGAACAGGTTGGGGCCGAAGCCGGTGCGCGCGATCGACTTCAGGAACTGCTTCGGGATGATCGCGTCGGTGTCGACGTTGGCGCGGTCCATCGGGGCGACGAGCCCCTGGTGCACGGTGAAGGCTTGCATGGCGGTCACTTCTTGGCTGCGCCTTCGATGGCCTGGCCGGCTTTTTGAATGTCCTGGCCGACGCCCTTGACGGTGTTGCAGCCGGCCAGCGCGACGACGGCGAGGCAGGCCAGCAGTGCGGCGAACGAACGCTTCATGACGTTTCTCCTCGGGAGATCAGGCGACGCGGCGCACGTCGACGAAATGGCCCGCCAGCGCGGCCGCGGCGGCCATCGCCGGGCTCACGAGGTGGGTGCGGCCGCCGGCGCCCTGGCGGCCTTCGAAGTTGCGGTTGCTGGTCGAGGCACAGCGCTCGCCCGGCTCGATGCGGTCGGCGTTCATCGCCAGGCACATGCTGCAGCCCGGCTCGCGCCACTCGAAACCGGCGCCGCGGAAGACCTCGTGCAGGCCTTCGGCCTCGGCCTGGGCCTTGACGCGGCCCGAGCCCGGCACGACCAGCGCCTGCTTGACGTTGGCCGCGACGCGCCCGCCGACGCGGCGCACGACCTCGGCGGCGGCGCGCAGGTCCTCGATGCGGCTGTTGGTGCACGAGCCGATGAACACGCGGTCGACCGCGATGTCGGTCAGCGCCTTGTTCGGCTCCAGGCCCATGTAGACCAGCGCGCGCTCGATCGCGGCGCGCTTGACGGCGTCCTTCTCCTTGTCCGGGTCGGGCACGCGGCCGTCCACCGGCAGCACCATCTCGGGGCTCGTGCCCCAGGTGACCTGCGGCAGGATCTGCGCCGCGTCGAGCTCGACGACGGCGTCGAAGTGCGCACCCGGGTCGCTGTGCAGCGTGCGCCAGTGGGCGACGGCGTGGTCCCAGGCGACCCCGCTCGGCGCGAACGGCCGGCCCTTCACGTACTCGATCGTCGTGTCGTCGACGGCCACCAGCCCGGCGCGCGCGCCGGCCTCGATCGCCATGTTGCAGACCGTCATCCGGCCTTCCATGCTCAGCGAACGGATCGCCGAGCCGCCGAACTCGATCGTGTAGCCGGTGCCGCCGGCGGTGCCGATGCGGCCGATGATCGCCAGCACGACGTCCTTGGCGGTGACGCCGCGGCCCAGACGGCCCTCGACCTTGACCAGCATGTTCTTCGCCTTCTTGGCCAGCAGCGTCTGCGTCGCCAGCACGTGCTCGACCTCGCTGGTGCCGATGCCGTGCGCCAGCGCGCCGAAGGCGCCGTGGGTGCTGGTGTGGCTGTCGCCGCAGACCACCGTCATGCCCGGCAGCGTGGCGCCGTTCTCCGGGCCGATGACGTGCACGATGCCCTGGCGCTGGTCCAGGAACGGGAAGTAGGCGGCGGCGCCGAAGGCGCGGATGTTGGCGTCCAGCGTCGTGATCTGCTGCTTGGAGATCGGGTCGCGGATGCCGTCGTAGCCCTCGGCCCAGCCGGTGGTCGGCGTGTTGTGGTCGGCGGTGGCGACGATCGAGCTGACGCGCCAGACCTTGCGGCCGGCCAGCCGCAGCCCTTCGAAGGCCTGCGGGCTCGTCACCTCGTGCACGAGGTGGCGGTCGATGTAGAGCACGGCAGTGCCGTCTTCCTCGGTGTGCACGACGTGCTCGTCCCAGAGCTTGTCGTAGAGCGTGCGAGCGGTCATCGGAGTTCCTCGGTCAGGATTCTGAAGTGCGCAGCGTCTGGACGAAACGCTGCACGACGGCGGGCAGGACGTCCTGCGTGCGCACCGCCAGACGGTATTCGCGTGCGGCCCAGGGCTCGTCAAGCGCGAGCACGTGCACCGCGAACACCTGCGCCAGGCGCTCGGCCACGGCCGCCGGCAGCACGGCGACGCCGAGCCCGGCTTCGACGAGCTGGGCGATGGCGTCGAAGCCGCGCACCTGCAGCCGCGCCTTCAGCGTGCGGCCGCGCGCCTCGGCCTCGGCGCGCATCGTCTCCTGCGCTGCGGCACCGGCGTGCAGGCCGACGATGTCGTGATCCAGCAGGGCCTCGAAACGCACGCGCGTGCCGGCGGCCAGCACGTGGCCGCGCGGCACCATCGCGGCCAGCGAGCCGCCGCGATAGCGCCAGGTGGTGAGGCGGTTGTCCAGTTGCGGCGGCACGAAGATGCCGACGTCGGCGCGGCCTTCGGCCACCGAGGCCTGGACCTCGGAGCTGGTCTGGTCCTCGAGGCTGATGCGGATCTGCGGATGGGCCTGCGAGAACGCCGCCAGGTCCGGCGGCAGGCACTCGGCGATCGCGCCGGCGTTGGCGACGACCAGCAGGTGGCCCTTGATGCCGCGGGAGAACTCGGCGACCTCGCTCTCCAGCGCATGCAGCGAGGCATGCAGGCCGCGGATGTGGCGCACCAGCGCACGGCCGGCTTCGGTGGGCTCGACACCGCGCGCCCGGCGCTCGAACAGCGCGACGCCGAAACGTGCCTCCAGGTCCGACAGCCGCCGGCTCGCCGCCGCCAGCGCGAGATGCTCACGCTTGGCGCCGGCGGTGATGCTGCGGGTGTCGGCGATCGCAAGCACGAGGTTGAGGGTGACGAGGTCGAAGCGCATGGGCCGCTGCGCAGTCTATCCCTTCGCAAACCACAAAACCATGCCGATGATACGAAGCAAGCCTTCGCGCCGAGCGAAGCCATCAGGCTGCGATGGCGGCGCCGCGGCCGCCGCTCAGGGAGCCGGCGACGGGCCGAACTTCAGGTTCAGGCCGGTGAACAGCGTCAGGTCGTTGCGGCGCACGCCGTCGGGCGGCTCGCTGTTGAACTGGTCCGACAGCGTGACCGTCAGGCTCAGCGTCGAGTTCAGCGCCACCGCCAGCGTGCCGGAGAAGCGCAGCAGCGTCGTGCGGTCGCCCGAGATCGACGGCGCGACGTCCAGGCGCTGGCGCAGCTCGACGGTCGGCGTCAGGCGGTGGCTGGACTCCTCGCCCAGCGCCAGCGTGGTGCGCGCGAAACGCGAGCCACGGCGGCCGTCGAAGCTCTGCTCTTCGGTGTAGCGGTCGACGACACGGCCGAGGCCGGAGAAGACGCTGAAGCTGGTGTCCTCGTCGTCGACGAGTTTCCAGCCCAGGCCGGCGTCGACGCTGTCGCGGCGGTCGAGCTCGACGACCCGGTCGCTCTCGATCAGCGCCCGGCCGTAGACGAAGGCATGGGGGCCGAGGTTGTAGTCGTAGCGGCCGCTGGCGCTCCAGCGGTCGGCGGTGGTCTCGCGCTCGCCGTCGACCTCGCTGCGGCCGTAGTTCAGCGTGCCGCCGAGCGTGACGCGGTCGCGCCGTGTCGCGCGCACCGCGTCGATGTTCAGCGAGACGGCGGCGCCGTCGGTGTTGCCCGAGCTCAGCGTCGCCGCGGCACCGCCCGAGCCGCGCCAGCGGCCGTCGGCCGGCGAAGCCCCGTGCTCGGGCGCGACGACGATCGGCACCGCGAGCTGGGCCTGGGCGCCGGTGCCGGCGGCCAATGCCAGCGCGGCGGCCAGCAAGGAGAACATCGGGCGCAAGGCAGGCATCGTCACGTCGTCGTCCAGGAGTGGGGCGGGGCGCTCGCCCGGCGGGCAGCCCCTGTGACCCCGATGGCGGCGCCGGGTTCAGGACAGCGCCGAAATCACCTCGGGCGGCGCCTGCACCAGCTCGATCAGCACACCCTCGCCCGAGAACGGGAACTCGTCGTTGGACTTCGGGTGCACGAAGCAGATGTCGTGGCCGGCCGCGCCCTTGCGGATGCCGCCGGGCGCGAAACGCACGCCCTGCGCCGTCAGCCACTGCACGGCTGTCGGCAGGTCGTCGATCCACAGGCCGACGTGGTTCAGCGGCGTGGCGTGCACGGCCGGCTTCTTCTCCGGGTCGACCGGCTGCATCAGGTCGACCTCGACGGCGTGCGGGCCGCTGCCCAGCGCGCAGATGTCCTCGTCGACGTTCTCGCGTTCGCTGACGAACGTGCTCTTCACGGTCAGGCCGAACATGTCGACCCACAGCGACTTCAGCCGCTGCTTGTCGGGGCCGCCGATGGCGATCTGCTGGATGCCCAGCACACGGAACGGACGGGTCATGCGGACACCTCCTTCTTCGTCGGGGACAGGTTCAGGCGCGACAGCAGCCGGCGGTCGTCCTCGGCGTCGGCGTTGCCGGTGACGAGCAGCTGGTCGCAATAGAAGATCGAGTTGGCGCCGGCCAGGAAACACAGCGCCTGGATGCCGTCGCCGAGCTCGCGCCTCCCGGCCGACAGCCGCACGCGCGAGTGCGGCATGACGATGCGCGCCGCGGCGACGACACGCACCAGCTCGAACGGGTCGACCGGCGGCGCGTCGGCCAGCGGCGTGCCGGGCACCCGCACCAGGCTGTTGATCGGCACCGAGTCGGGCGCCGGGTCCAGCGCCGCGAGTTCGGCGATCAGCCCGGCACGGTGGGCGCGCGTCTCGCCCATGCCGACGATGCCGCCGCAGCAGACCTTGAGCCCGGCCTCGCGCACGTGGCGCAGCGTCTGCAGCCGGTCCTCGTAGACGCGCGTGCCGATGACCTCGCCGTAGAACTCGGGCGCGGTGTCGAGGTTGTGGTTGTAGTAGTCGAGACCGGCCTCGCGCAGCGTGCGCGCCTGCTCGGGCTCGAGCATGCCCAGCGTCGCGCAGGTCTCCAGCCCGAGCGCGTGCACCTCGCGCACCAGCGCCGCGACCTTCTCGACGTCGCGGTCCTTGGGCGAGCGCCAGGCGGCGCCCATGCAGAAACGCGTCGCGCCGGCGGCCTTGGCGGCACGCGCCTTGGCCAGCACCTCGTCGACGTCGAGCATCTTCGCCGCCGCGACGCCGGTGTCGTGGCGCGAGGACTGCGGGCAGTAGCCGCAGTCCTCGGGGCAGCCGCCGGTCTTGATCGACAGCAGCGAGGCCAGCTCGATGTCGCCCTGGGGCCAGTACCGTGCGTGGACCTCGGCGGCGCGCCGCACGAGGTCCATGAACGGCAGGTCCAGCAGCGCGAGCACCTGCTCGCGCGTCCAGGGGGCAAGGGTCTTCGGGAGGGTCTCGTCGATCAGGGTCATGAACTCAGGCGAAGCGGATGATGGGCTGGTCGACCGCCAGGCTCTCGCCCTGCTCGGCCAGCACCTCGGCGACGGTCCCGTCCTGGGACGCCGTGAGGATGTTTTCCATTTTCATCGCTTCGATGACCGCCAGACGTTCGCCGGCCACGACCGTCTGCCCCGGCTTCACCGCGACCTGCACCAGCAGGCCCGGCATCGGCGACAGCAGGAACTTGCTCATGTCCGCCGGCGGCTTGAACGGCATCACGCGCAGCAGCTCGGCGGCGCGGGCGCGCATCACCATCGCGTCGATGCGGCGGCCGTTGTGCGCCACGCTGTACCAGACGCCGTGGCGCTCGGCCTGGGCGGTGAACGGGCGGCCGTTGCAGGTGCCGGTGGCGCGGATCGAGCCGAAGCGCCATTCCTTGACGATGCCGTAGCTGCGGCCGTTGACGCTGACCGTCGTCGTGTTGCCCGCGACCTCGATCTTCACCGGCACGTGGGTGTGCTCGCCGGCCTCGCCGCGCACGACGACGACGAAGTCGGTGCCGATGCGCAGGTTGTGGCCCGCGAGCTGGCCGCTGATGCCGGCGGCGCGGCCGAGGTAGCGGCGGTAGACGGTGGCCACCAGCGCGACGAGGAAGTCGGGGTCGTCGTGCGGCACGTCCTCGGCGCGGAAGCCGCGGCCGTAGTGCTCGGCGATGAAGCCGGTGTTGAACTGGCCGGCGACGAACTTCGGGTGCGCCAGCAGCGCCGACTGGAACGGGATGTTGCTCGACACGCCGCGGATGACGAAGCCGTTGAGCGCCTCGCGCATGCGGGCGATGGCGTCGTCGCGGTCCAGCCCGTGCACGATGAGCTTGGCGATCATCGAGTCGTACTGCATCGGGATCTCGCCGCCTTCGTAGACGCCGGTGTCCACGCGCACGCCGCCGCCGGCGGGCACCGGCATCGCCGCTTCCATCGTCTGCGCCGGCGGCATGTAGCGCACCAGGCGGCCGGTGGACGGCAGGAAGTTGCGGAACGGGTCCTCGGCGTTGATGCGGCACTCGATGGCCCAGCCGCGGCGCGGGATGTCGGCCTGCTTGAACGGCAGCGGCTCGCCAGCGGCCACGCGCAGCATCTGCTCGACGAGGTCGATGCCGGTGATGCACTCGGTGACCGGGTGCTCCACCTGCAGCCGCGTGTTCATCTCCAGGAAATAGAAGCTCTGGTCCTTGCCGACGACGAACTCGACGGTGCCGGCCGACTGGTACTTCACCGCCTTGGCCAGCGCGACGGCCTGCTCGCCCATGGCCTTGCGCGTGGCGTCGCTGATGAACGGCGACGGCGCCTCCTCGATGACCTTCTGGTGGCGGCGCTGGATCGAGCACTCGCGCTCGTGCAGGTAGACGACGTTGCCGTGGGCGTCGCCGAGCACCTGGATCTCGATGTGGCGCGGCTCCTCGACGAACTTCTCGATGAAGACGCGGTCGTCGCCGAAGCTGTTCTTGGCCTCGTTGCGGCAGGAGGCGAAGCCCTCGTGCGCCTCCTTGTCGTTGAAGGCCACGCGCAGGCCCTTGCCGCCGCCGCCGGCGCTGGCCTTGATCATCACCGGGTAGCCGATGCCGCGTGCGATCTCGACGGCCTGCTCGGGCGACTCGATGGCCTCGTTCCAGCCCGGGATGGTGCTGACGCCGGCCTCGTTGGCCAGCTTCTTGGAGGCGATCTTGTCGCCCATCGCCGCGATGCTGTAGTGCTTCGGGCCGATGAAGACGATGCCTTCCTCCTCGACACGGCGGGCGAAGTCCTCGTTCTCGGACAGGAAGCCGTAGCCGGGGTGGATGGCCTCGGCGCCGGTCTGCTTGGCCGCGGCGATGATCTTGTCGGCGACGAGGTAGCTCTCGCGGCTGGGCGCCGGGCCGATGTGCACGGCCTCGTCGGCCAGCTCGACGTGACGCGCGTCGCGGTCGGCGTCGGAATAGACGGCCACCGTCGCGATGCCCAGCTTCTTCGCCGTCTTGATGACGCGGCAGGCGATCTCGCCGCGGTTGGCGATCAGGATCTTCTTGAACATGAAGTTCTCTCCGGAATTCGGTTCGGCTCCCTCTCCCGTTCGCGGGAGAGGGTTGGGGTGAGGGACTTGGTACGCGGTC
>NZ_AEWG01000034.1 GCF_000190375.1 Rubrivivax benzoatilyticus JA2 = ATCC BAA-35 | reverse complement strand
CGCCGCGCAGCGGGCCCAGCGGGTCGGCCAGCGCCACGGCGCGCCGCTGCGGCACGCCTTCGGCTTCGGCGCGGTAGGCCCAGACGCCGGCGTCCTCCTCCTGCGCGTACAGCCAGCCGGCGGCGTCGTCGACGCGGCAGGCCTGGGTCTGCGGCGGCAGCGCCAGCCGGCGCACCAGGCGTGCGCCCTGGGCGCCCAGCAGCCACTGCTCGGCCAGGCCTTCGTCACCGACGACGAACAGGTGGTCCAGCCCCTGGGCATCGCGGAACAGGCAGCTCGCCTCGACCGGGAAGGCGGGCGACTCGACCGCCGGCCGCGCCGCCAGCGTCATCGCCCGCGTGTCGACGGTGATGGCCAGCGTGCGCTGGGTGTCGGCGTCCAGCACGACGGCCAGCGCGCCGTGCGGCGCGGCGCGCGTGTCGAGCTGCTTGCCACGCAGCGCCAGGCGGGCGTGCTCGGTGCCGTCGGCATCCAGCAGGCGCAGCGCCTTCTTGTCCAGCGCCAGCCAGGCGCCGTCGGGCAGCGCGGCGATCTCGCGTGCGCCGGCCACGGCGGCCGGCGGCGCCGCGGGTGCGGCTTGCGCCGCGGTGGCGGCGGCCAGTGCCAGGGCGCCGGCCAGCGTCTTCAGCGTCCTCGCTCGCGTCATTGCATCGCCCACTTCAGGTTCACACGCACGGTGCGGCCGTAGGTCTCGTACTGCGCGTTGCGGTCGGTGCGGCCGGTCGTCACCTCGTAGGGCTGGTCGGTCAGGTTCAGCGCCTCCAGGCCCAGCGAGAGATCCTTGGTCAGCGAGTATCGGGCCGACAGATCCCACTGCGTCTGGGCCTTCACGTAGAGGTCCTGGCCGGCATCGGTGGTGTCGCCCACTTCCAGCAGGTAGCGCGACTTGTAGTTGGCGGCCAGGCGCAGGCTCCAGTCGGCGGCCTCGTAGCCGACGACGGCATTGAACACACGCTTGGACTGGCTGGGCAGCGGGATGTGGCGCGACACTGTCGAGCCGCCGTCGGCGCCGGCGATCCTGGCGCGCGAGCTCGAGAAGGTGGCGTTGGCGCCGACGACCAGCCCGTTCCACGGTGCCGGCAGCTCGCGCAGCGCCTTGGAGTACGCGAGCTCGACACCGCTGACGCGCGCCGTGTCGCCGTTGGCCCAGGTGACGGCCTCGTCGAAGCCGGCCCAGGCGCCGGTGCCGGCAACGTCGGTCTGGTACGAGAAGTCGCGGATGCGCTTGTGGAAGACGTAGGCCGACGCCACGCCGGCATAACCCAGGCTGCGTTCGACGCCCAGGTCGAGGTTGGCCGAGCGCAGCGGCTTGAGCTTCGGGTTGCCGAAGCTGGCCTCGTCACCGTCGATGACGTAGCCCGGCGCGATCTGGCCGAAGGCCGGGCGCACGACCGAGTTGCTCCAGGCGGCGCGCAGCGTGGTGCGTGCGTCCAGGTCGTGGCGCAGGTGCAGGCCGGGCAGCCAGTGGTGGTCGTCGCGGCGCGCGCGGATCGGCTCGAACACGCCGTCGGTCACGCCGGTGCCGGCGGCGTCCATGCGCGTGCGCTCGTGGCGCAGGCCGGCGATCAGGTGCGTGGCGCCGAGGTCGAAGGTGCTCTGCAGGTAGGCGGCGTCGACACGTTCGTCGATGCGGTAGTCGTTGACGGTCGACTCCTGGTCGTCGACGAAGTCGTCCAGGTTCACCGAACGCGCCAGCGCATCCAGCGGGCTGGCGGCGATGCGCGGCCCGAACGTGCCCCAGGGGTAGTCGACGCTGCCCGAGGTGTAGGCCGCCAGGCCGGCGTCGGCGGCGCCGAAGTCGTCCACCACCCAGGTCGTCTGCACGCTGGTCTTCTGGCGCCGGCTGGTCTTGGCGCCGAACTTCAGCTCGCCGTCGACGCCGGCCAGCTCGAACGGGCGCGACAGGTCCAGGCGCAGGTTGTGCTCGCGGTCCTTCACCAGCGACTTCTCGAGCTCGATCTCGTCGAGTGCGTAGGCCGCGGCGTCATGGATGCCGGCCGGCGCGACCAGCCGCGGGCGCGAGCGGCCGCTGTAGCCGACGCCGTCGAACGTGTCCTCGGCCTCGAACTTGGCCTTGGCGATGTGCAGCGGCGTGTCTTCCTGCGAACGGCTGCTGCCGGCCTCGGCCTTGAGCTTCCAGTCGCCCAGCGCCTGCGTCGTGCCGAGCACGAAGGAGCGGATGGTCTGCGTCTCCTTGCGGTCCTTCAGTTCGCGCGTGGAGTCGGCTTCGCCCAGCGTGCCGGGCGTCTGGGGCTCGTCGAACTCGATGACGTGCGCCTGGCGCTGCTCGTCGTCGCTGAAACGGCTGTGCAGGTAGCGGGCGTGGTACTCGGTGCCCGCCTCGGGGCGGTACTCGGCGTTCAGCGCCAGGCCGGTGCGCTCGCGCGTGATGCGGTAGTCGCGGCGC
The DNA here is from genome assembly GCF_000190375.1 of Rubrivivax benzoatilyticus JA2 = ATCC BAA-35. GTDB lineage: Bacteria > Pseudomonadota > Gammaproteobacteria > Burkholderiales > Burkholderiaceae_C > Rubrivivax > Rubrivivax benzoatilyticus. The sequence continues at coordinate 27,315 of NZ_AEWG01000034.1, read as the reverse complement.
TCGAACTCCTCCAGCGCGTCGCCGTCCCAGGCGCCGCCGGTCTCGACGTTGTCCGAGCCGAACTTGCGCACCTCGTGGCTGAAGCCCGCGGCCAGGCCCAGCTTGCCGCCGAGGAAGCGGTCGCTCCACAGCAGCGAGCCGTTGGGGCTGGAGCGTTCGGTGTTGGTCTCGTGGGACGCACCCAGCTCGGCGGCGACGAAACGCCCCGGGCGGTCGAAGGCCGAGACGGTCTGCACGTCCACCGTGCCGCCGATCGAGTTGGCGTCCTGCTCGGGCAGCAGCGTCTTGCTGACGGTCAGCGAGCGCACCAGCGCCGAGGGCAGCACGTCGAGCATCACCGCGCGGCGGTCGCGCTCGGGCGACGGCAGCAGGCTGCCGTCGAAGGTGACGCTGTTGAGGTCCGGGCCCAGGCCGCGGATGCGCACGTAGCGGCCTTCGCCCTGGTCGCGCTCGATCGACACGCCGGGCAGGCGCTGCAGCGCCTCGGCGGTGTTCTTGTCGGGCAGGCGGCCGATGCCGTCGTCGCGCACGACGCTGACCACGTTGTCGGCGGCGGCCTGGTCCTTCAGCGCACGGTCGGTGGCCAGCGAGGGGCCGGTGATGACGATGGTCTCGACCGGCAGGGTCTGGGCGATGGCCGGGAAGGCGGCGGCTGCGGCCAGCGCCAGCAGCGTGTGCGGCGTGCGCGACCGCTTCGGGGTGTGGGACACGGAAGGCTCCTGTGGGCCGCGGCGCTCTGTTGGCGCCGGCAGCGGGTGGGTGTTCGGCGGCGCACGGTAGGCAGCGCGCGTGTCGGTCCGGTGACGGTGGCGGCGCCGTGGCGGCCACGGCAGCGCCCGCGGCGGCCGCCTGAGCTGGCGCGCCCCGGGCCTGCACCCTCGCAGCGCGGGCCCGCGCCGGCGGTGACGGCGGCGGTGCTGAGCTGTTCGGACCCCCGCGCTGACGCACGCCTGTCATCGGCGGCCACTAGCTTGGCCGCCGATGTCGACCTCCCCCGTTCCTGGCAGCCGCTGCTGCCGCTGGGCGCCACGCTGCTGCTGGCGCTGTTTGCCGCGTTTGCGCCGGCCAAGCCGGTGGCCAGCTGGCAGTGGCTGGACATCGCCGCCGAAGGCGGCACCGCGCTGATGGCCGGCGTCTGGGCCTGGCTGGTGCTGGGCAGCCGGCCCGGCGGGCGCGTGACGCTGTGGCTGGCCGGCGGGCTGGCGGCGATCATGCTCGGCGCTACCGCCGATTGCCTGGACGAGCTCTTCGTCGTGTCGGCGGCGACGCTGCCGCTGCGCTGGATCGAGTCGGTGTTCTCGCCGCTGGGCATGCTGGCGCTGACCTGGGGCCTGCTGCTGTGGCGCCAGGAGCAGGCCGCCCTCAGCGAGCAGCTGCAGCGCCGCGAGCGTGTCTTCCGCGACCACCGCGCCTACGACCGCGTGACCCAGCTCGCCGACGCCGACTACCTGCGCCGCCAGATCGATCTGGAGCGCGCCGCACACCCCGGCCGGCCCTGCGCCGTGGCGGTGCTGGAGCTGGCCAACTGGGCCGAGATCGAACGCACGCACGGCCGCGCCGAGGCCGACCGCGTGCTGCAGGCGGTGGCCCACCAGCTGCTGCTGAACCTGCCGCCGCGCGAGCTGCTGTGCCGCTACGCCGGCGCGCGCTTCGTGCTGCTGATGCCGCAGGCCGAGCTGGGCACGGCACGCCGGCGCGCCCAGCACCTGGTCGGCATGGTCGAGGCGATGCGTTTCAGCCCGCGCGACGCCGAGCACCCGCTGGCGCTGGCGATGCGCAGCGCCGTCGCGCTGGGCGACGACGACGCCCAGGCGCTGCTGACGCGCCTGAACCGCGAGCTCGAGGCGCTGGACCTGGCCGGCGCCCGCACGGCGCGGGCCGCGTCCTGAGAGCCGGCATGCGCGCCGCCGCACCTGCCGGCGACACCGCGGCCACGGTACCTTTCACGCACCAGCCGGCGCTGGTGCTGGAGCTGGCGCGTGCGCAGGAACTGGACGTCGGGGCCATCCGTGCCGCCGCCGGCCTGGCCGACATGCCGGCGGCGCTGACGCTGGCGCAGTGGCGCGAACTGCTGGCCGCCACGCTGCGCGCCTTCGGCACGGCCGAAGCGCCGTTCGTGCTGGGCCGCCACCTGCTGCCCGGCCATTACGGCGCCGCCAGCCACGCGCTGCGCGAAGCCGCCAGCCTGCGCGACGCGCTGGAGCGCCTGGTGCGCTTCCAGCCCCGGCTGTCGCCGCTGCTGGTGCCGCGGCTGCACGTCGAAGGCGGCCTGGCGGTGCTGTACTGGACCGACGCCTGCCGCCTGGGCGCGCTGCGCCCGGCGCTGGTGGAGATGCAGATGAGCGCGGTGGCCTCGTGCTGCCGCTGGCTGGCCGGGCGCGCGCTGCCCTGGACCTTCTGCTTCGACCGCGCCGCCGCGCGCCATGCCGAGCAGCACGAGGTGCACCTGGGCACGGCGCTGCGTTTCGGCTGCCAGCTCGACGCGATGCTGATCGACGCGCACTGGCTGGACGAACCCTGGCCCGCCGCCGCGCACCCCGGTGCGGTGGCCGCGAGCCGCGCTGCCGAGCAGGCCGCCGGCGCCGAGGCCATGCCGCGCGCGCTGCTGGCGGCGTTGTACGACCTGCTGCTCGACCGCGTCGGCGACCCGCCGGCGCTGGAGGAGGCTGCCGCCGCCTTCGGCTTCAGCCCCGCCACCTTCAAGCGCCGGCTGGCGCTGGAGGGCACGCACTACCAGGCCGAGCTGGACCAGGTGCGCCGCCACGAGTGCCTGCGGCTGTTCCGCTTCGGCGGCCTGGACAACGAGGCCGCAGCGCGCCACCTGGGCTTCCACGACGCGGCCAACTTCCGGCGCTCGTTCAAGCGCTGGACCGGCTCGACGCCGGCGCTGCTGCGCCGGGGCTTGTTCGACTTCCCGGCCTGACGCGGCTCAGGCGGCGGCCAGCGCCGGCTGCGCACCGTGCAGCGCGAAGTCGACCGCGGCCAGCGCGTGCAGCGTCGTCGTGTCGAACAGCGGCAGCGCGACGTCATCCTCGGCCAGGATCAGCGGCAGCTCGGTGCAGCCGAGCACCACGCCTTCCGCGCCGCGCGCGGCCAGCGCCGCGACGATGAGCTGCAGCTTCTGGCGCGAGGCCGGCAGCACCTGGCCGCGGCAGAGCTCGTCGAAGATGATGCGGTGCACCTCGGCACGTTCGTCCTCGGGCGGCACGATGCATTCGACGCCCAGGCGGGCCAGGTGCTCGGCGTAGAACGGCTGCTCCATCGTGTAGCGCGTGCCCAGCAACGCCACGCGGCGCAGGCCGCGTGCGCGGATGGCGGCGCCGGTGACGTCGGCGATGTGCAGCAGCGGCGGCAGGCTCTCGCCGGCCACCTGGGCGGCGATCTTGTGCATCGTGTTCGTGCAGATCAGCAGGCAGTCGGCGCCGGCCGCGGCCAGGCCTTCGGCGGCCTGGCGCAGCAGCGCGGCGAGCGCGTCCCAGTCGCCGGCACGCTGGCCGCGCACCACTTCCTCGAAGTCCAGGCTGTGCATCAGCACACGCGCCGAGTGCAGGCCGCCGAGGCGGCGGGCGACCTCGCGGTTGAGGGTCTGGTAGTAGAGCAGGGTGCTTTCCCAGCTCATGCCGCCGATGAGGCCGATGGTCTTCAAGATGCGAAACGAAAGAGGTTGGCGATGGCGACACTGTGCGCGCGGGGACGGGGCAGGCGATTGCTGAAATTCGCGTCTGGGCGTCACTCGGCGCAAAACTGTGCTCCGTAGAATCGGTTCCCGGGAATCAGATTCCAAGGACGCCGTGAACGCCGCCATTTCGCTGGACACCATCGACCGCCGCCTGCTGGAGCTGGTGCAGGAAGACGCGACGACGCCGCTGGCGCAGCTGGCCGAGGCCGTGGGACTGTCGAGCACGCCGTGCTGGCGGCGGCTGCAGCGGCTGAAGGAGGCGGGCGTCATCACGCGCCAGGTGGCGCTGGTCGACGCCGAGCGTGTGAACGTCGGCGTGACGGTGATCGTCAGCGTGCGCACGGCGGTGCACACCGAGGAGTGGTTCGAGCGCTTCCGCGCGACCTGCGAGGCGATCCCCGAGGTCGTCGAGTTCTACCGGATGAGTGGCGACGTCGACTACCTGCTGCGCGTCGTCGTGCCCGACATCAAGGCCTACGACGCCGTCTACAAGCGCCTGATCGCGGGCACCAACCTGCACGACGTCAGTTCCAGCTTCGCGATGGAGCAGCTGAAGTACACGACGGCGCTGCCGCTGAAGTACGCGCTGTGAGGGCTGTGGTGTGTGGCAGCGCCGCAGCTTGACGCGGCCCGGGGAAGCTGAACCGCCCCGGCTTCCGAGGAGGCTCCTTCGCTTGAGAATGGAGTCAGCATGAGGAAGTCAGTGAAGTTTTCCCCCGAGGTCGTCGAGCGTGCCGTGCGCATGGTGTTCGAGGCCGAGGGCCAGCACGAGTCGCAATGGGCGGCCATCGAGTCCATCGCGGCCAAGATCGGCTGCACGTCGGAGACGCTGCGGCGCTGGGTGCGGCAGGCCGAACGCGACCAGGGTCTCAAGCCCGGGCCGACGACCGAGGAGCAGCAGCGCATCAAGGACCTCGAACGCGAGGTACGCGAGCTGCGCAAGGCCAACGAGATCCTGAAGCTGGCGAGCGCGTTTTTCGCCCAGGCGGAGCTCGACCGCCGCTTCAAGTCCTGATGGGCTTCGTCGAAGAACACCGCGCTCGATTCGGGGTCGAGCCGATCTGCCGCGCGCTGCAGGTCGCCCCGTCGTCGATGTGGCGCGAGTTGGCGCGCCGGCGAGATCCGCAACTGCGGCCAGAGCGCCAGAAGCTGGATGCGGCTTTGGTGCCTGAGATCGAGCGCGTCTGGACGGGCAACCTGCGCGTTTACGGGGTGCGCAAGGTCTGGAAGCAGTTGCACCGCGAAGGCCGTGCCGTGGCGCGTTGCACCGTCGCGCGGCTGATGCGGGCCAACGGCTGGCGCGGCGCGATGCGCGGCAAGCGAGTCCGCACGACGGTGCCTGACGCCAAGGCGGCGTGCCCGCTGGACCGCGTCAACCGCGAGTTCCGCGCCGAGCGGCCCAACCAGCTGTGGGTGAGCGACTTCACCTACGTCTCGACCTGGCAGGGCCACGTCTACGTCGCTTTCGTCGTCGACGTCTTCGCGCGGCGCATCGTCGGCTGGCGCGCCAGCGGTTCGATGACCACCGACTTCGTGCTTGATGCGCTGGAACAGGCGCTTTACGCGCGCCAGCCCGAGCGCGACGGCTCGCTGGTGCATCACTCGGACCGCGGCTCGCAATACGTGTCGATTCGGTACAGCGAGCGCCTGGCCGAGGCCGGCATCGAGCCGTCCGTCGGCTCCAAGGGCGACAGCTACGACAACGCGCTGGCCGAGACGATCAACGGGCTGTACAAGGCCGATCTGATCCACCGGCGTGCGCCCTGGAAGACCCGCGAGGCCGTCGAGTTGGCCACCCTCGAATGGGTCTCGTGGTTCAACCATCACCGCCTGCTCGAACCCATCGGCTACATCCCGCCGGCAGAGGCCGAGGCAAACTACTACCGGCAACTCGCCACCCATCAGGCCGCGATGGCCTGACTCACACCAACCGGCCTCCGAGATTGCCGGGGCGGTTCAAGCCGCCGACGCGCCCCGTAGAATCGCCGCCGGCTGCCCGTAGCTCAACCGGATAGAGCACCAGCCTTCTAAGCTGGGGGTTACAGGTTCGATTCCTGTCGGGCAGGCCACCCCAAGGATTCCGGGGCTTCCCGTGAAGTGCGCGGAAGTCCGGAAAAAGCGGTTGGCAGCATGCCACTGCGCGACGTGACCGCGCTGCTGCTGCTGTACACGCTGCGCCGCATCGAGAAACGCGGCGCCCACGAGACCGGAGGCCGTGGCCGACCTGGCCGAGCAGTGGCGCCATGCCGGCGCCAAGATCGACGACGAGAGCCCCCGGCGCGAGGCCTTCAACCTCGTGCTGTCGATGCCGCAGGGCACCGATGGCCGCATCGTCAAGGCCGCGGCGCGCGAGTTCGCGCGGGCCGAGCTGAGCGGGCACCGCTACGTGATGGTGCTGCACGAGCACCAGGCGAACCCGCACGTGCACCTGAGCGTGCGCGCCCAGGGCGCCGACGGCCGGCGGCTGAACCCGCGCAAGTCCGACCTGCACCGCTGGCGCGAAACCTTCGCCGACAAGCTGCGCGGCTACGGCGTGGAGGCCGAGGCGACACGGCAGGCCACGCGCGGCGCCCATCACCGCGCCCGCCCGATCGGCCGCGTGAAGATGCGCGAGGACGGCCGCCTGCCAGGGCGCGACATCGCCGAGCCCGGAGGCGAGCGCTTCTACAGCAGCCGCCGGGACGCCCTGGAGGCCTGGATCCACATCGCGCAAGCGCTCGGCTCTTCCGGCGCCGCCGAGGACCGGCGGCTGGCCCACGGGGTCGTGGGCTTCCTCAAGGACTCGAAGGCGTTCAGGCGTCTGTTGCCGAGGCTGCAGCAGTTGCCCGATCGACAGAGGGAGCAGGCCAGGGTGCCGACCCGGACGCCGCCGCAGCCGGAGCTGACGCGCACGCGCCCGGACATCGACTGGGAACGTTGACCCACCCCCATCCCCGCCCCGAGGGCGGGGCGGTCCTCGCCGCCGGACGGGCTCGGGGGCAGGCGCGCACGCCTGCCCAAGGAGCCCAGCGTGGGCGCACGCCGCCGCCCGTCAAGGGTGCGCTGCGCCGGGCTGGGCTGTGCCCGCCCTGGACTGGCGGGGCGGGGTGTGGACAAACTACCGCTTTAGGCTGACCTGAGTGGTCTTCGCTCGCTTGCTGGGCATCGGCCGCTGCTGAAACCGGTCACTCGGCGACCGACGCGATCACGACGGCTGAACGCTCAATGCAAACCTTCGCGGCTAGGCCATTGAACGGTTCAACGTGAAGTGTCGGGACCATCTTAGGATGGTCTCCCCAACGCGATGCGGTCCGGGCATTGCGGGATTTGCTGATGATGCCGCGCGAGAGCCGCTAGGCCCGTACGTACGCGCCAGACAGCCATCGGCGTGTTTATTGTCCCAAGCCGACGTGATTGCCAGAAAATACAATAATGATCAGGAGTTGGCTAACATCCGGCGAATTTTGAGGGCGACGTGTCAGCATTGGATCCCGACCCGCCTGCCTGACTCGGTTGGCCGGCATGAGTGGCGCCAGCTGACTGTCTCTCATCCCATGGGCGAGCTGGCACGCGACGATGCGAGCAATGAGCACAAAGCAGGCGACCTCCATCAAAGACAAAATAGTTGACGGATTACACAATTTCCATTTATTGGTCACCGGTTCGCCGTGCGGCGGCCAAAGACAAGCCGAATATGAAAAGGCAAGCCCAGTCGTTCTCGCGGTTGATGCGGAGGCAATGTGTACTCGGTAACGCAAGTTGATCGTGTTCGGAGTGTTCGATGGACGCAACTCTGCGAGCGTCCCAGGAATTGTCATCGAGCCGCGGGCACCATATAGCGAAATGGTGCCGAAGTTGCGCAAGAACGAGCACGTCTTCGTCATTGTGCACTGCGTAGCGGCGGTGCTGGTTCGGTGTCGGTGGTACTTCAAGACGAACGGGAGTTGGGATGAACGTTAACAACGCCTGGATGCGGAAACGGTTTAGAGAGGCTGAGGCCCCAAAGGGTGCCGAGGCCACAGCTGTACTCAGCCAGTTGAGAGCGAGAAGGGCACCGAAAGAGTATTCGGCGCTTTATGGGGCATTCCGTGCGGCCGCCCCTAAGACTTTTCGAGCGCTATGCCTGACTGGGCCCCGCTCTACATCGGAGCTCGTATGGGCGCGCGGGGTATTGCTGCCGCTGCCTCTGGCGCATGAGCTTTGCTGGGCGCAGTACTGGCTTGCCGGACAAGCCGGTCGGATCAACGCATTTAGGAATACTGCAGCCAAAATCCAGAGGCTTGTGTTAATAAATGATATAGGCGAAGCTCTTTGCCAACTTGATATTTATGTTCACTCGGCAGGCTGGAGCCTGTGGGCCGTCGAGCTTCGCGCGGCTTTGTTGCAACTGTCAGAAGGCACCGCGGCACAGCGGGCCTGGCTCGGTGGGCTTCAATCGAAGACCGTGAATAGTATTCCGGGCCTGCTCTTTGAGGTATTTGGTGATCGAAATGACGACACCTTCTCGTACGACGCGATCTATGGCAAATGCATGAACTCGTTTCCACGTTTCGAGTCAGTCGCGCCTTGGCTCGTCGATTACCTGAAGTTTCGCGCCCTTTCGCACATCGAGAATCCGGAAAAGGCGCTGCCCGCAATTTTGTCCCGTGATATCACCTCATCGCTGATCGACTACTACGAGGATGTCGTTGAGGCGCTTGCATGCGTCGAGGGCGACTCAAGCCTACTCGATATACGTCCTGCGGCCTCAAAGTTGGTATCAACCCTGCTGGAGGCTGGCTTTACGGATCACCGACTGAAAAAGTTGCACATAGCACTGAGCGCTACGGAGTTCTCAACTGAAACGCCGATAGCCACGCATCCAACTGAAGACTATTGTTCGGTATACCTGGGATCGACCCAGGCTCCTGCCAACGCTAGTCTTGCAGGTATTTCAGGCGACCTGCTTCAATGTCAGAACCACGGGGCTGCCTCATACGAGCTAGTCGGCAAGCTGCTCAAGTGGGGATTGAACTTGCGAGGCCTAGACGTTGGCCCGGCCGTCGCGTTGAGCGCGTTGCAGTCCACTTCGAGCATCCAAGATCAGCGGGTGCTACCGTTCAGCGCTATCCTACTCGCAGAGTCATTGTGCCTTGACGACATTGCGGCGCTCTCCGCGGAGAAGGGGCTTGAACTCTTACGTGCCTATTTGTTCCAGCGAGGCAAGCACGTCGCAAAAGACCAGCTTTTGCGACCAAGATCTTGGGATTATCGAGAAGTCTTGCCAAACCCTGGGCCGCTGCATCTCTGGTTGGCGCGGCAACTACTCGACGCCGACTCTTTCGATGAGCTTGCTGAAGTTACCGAATTCCTTCGTTCGAGGGGTCCGTTCTGGGAGAGGCAGTGCGCAAAACTAGATGCCATCTCGCTAATCAAACAGCGTCGATTGGATGAGGCCATCGGACGTCTAGAGGTCTGGTTTCGTAAAGACTTTCGGTATGCTCTTGAATTCCCAGGCGAGGCGCTGTTTTCCAGCCACAAGTGGGCGGACTTCAAGGCTCTAGACCCTATTGAAGTTGGCCTCGTGGCGCATTATGAGTTCGAGACGAAGGGGGCGGCCAACGTCGGCTATATATGTAAGATGGCATGCCGCAAGTTCTTGCAGGATGGGTTGCGCCAGAGTGTGATCGAGGAGTATTCAAGCTCCTCGGATTCTAGGAGGGCTCAATTGGTGGCTTTCTTGCGGGATGTTTGGATTGAACAAAACTTGGCAATGTGTCATCAGTATGAATCCACCGCGCAAGTGCGTGTGGAGCGTATGACTGTCTTGCAACTTTTATTGAGTTGGGAAGATTCCAGGGCGGTGGAATATGCTGAGGCTATCAAAGACTTGACTTTCGATCAGACGCTGCAGCGTGGATTAGAGCGTATTGATCAAACCCGAGTATTTGTGAATGAATCGGCTATATCTCGATGGGCGGAGAAGGAGTTGGAGCAGGACTACGAGCGCTGGAGGCGATTGAGCGAATCAAGTTCTGGTGGCAGAACTGTTGACGACATGCTGCGGCAATATGCATTAGATCCAACTAATGTCGAGGTGTTGAAGGAGTTTGCAAACGGGAGGCCAACAGCCGCCGACGCGCTCCTAATTGACATTGTTGATCGCCTGTTCAAGCGGTTCTTGCTTGATCCAACTGATGGTTTGGATACATATCTGAGCGTTCGTGTGCGTCATGGTAGCCTTCGGGGAACCATTCTGGGTCCGCTTGAAGAGCAAGGTCTCCTTTACTCCACGACTGGGTCTTCCGAGCAGGCATTTGAAGCGAGGTGGGACGACGTACTAAGGCTCCCGCCGGCAGAGAAAGCACGGTTGCTCGCCATGATGCGGGAGTTTTCTGAGGACATCCGCAAGTTGGTGACAAGTTTCGTGGAGCAGCGGGTACAGGTTCAACGTCCGGAAAAGCCGGACGGCGCCTTTCCCCAAGTTCTGCCTCCGCTGTTCGCAAAGCTGATAGCGGCCAGCCTGGCCGAGCGACCAGTGTCTTTCCATGCTTTCCTTTGTGCCGGCTACTTCGTGTTCTGGAAGCTGATTGAAGCGGGGCTTTCCGGGCTTCGCGCTTACGTTAGCGAAGATCTTGCCGATTCGCTGCATAGCCGAGTTGAAAGGCTCATGCAGGAGTTGCGCTCGATGGGGCAACGCTATCTCCCGTTGATAACGACCCTGACCACCGCTGCGACGATGACCAAGTCGCAGTGCGACACGGTCGCAGAGTGGTTTCAGCTACCAAGCTTGGTTGGTGGGGAGCGCTACCAGTTGCCCGACGCCATTGAGATTGCGTCTGTCGCAACAAGGAATGTTCATCGGTCATTTCCTGCGAATGTTCAGATCGTTAGCCTGCCCGCCACTTCGCTCCCACTTACGACATCGGCGCTGGCTGTCTTGATGGATTGTCTTTTCGTGGTGTTCGAAAATGCATGGAAACATTCCGGCTTGGCGGCCGACTTGCCAAACATACAATTGCTTGCTGAGTATGATCCTAGTATGCGTCTGTTGACGCTTACGACGCTCAGTGCTCTGTCGCCGAAAAGACGATCAGAACTCCTTGACGGAGAGTTGAGTCGGTTGCGCTCCAAATACTTGGGTGAGCTTCCGTTGGAACTCATCAGCCTTGAGGGTGGTTCAGGGTTTCCCAAGCTGGCCCGGATGTCGCGCTCAGTAGCACGGGAGGCGTGCGCTCAGCCATTTGACTTTGGGATTGAAGATGAATACTGGTATACGCGTGTGACAGTGCCGCTCTATGAACGCGAAGGGGCGTTTGAAGCGTATGAGTAGCCGAATCGTGTTGGTCATTGAAGACGATGAACCTAAACAGCGATCTATTGTCGGCTACCTTCGTGAGGTTCTGGCGGAGGATGTTGAAATCAAGACCGCAGAGTCACTCTCAAGTGCAATTGCAGTATTGAGCGATGGTAATGTTACTTTTGCGGTTGTTGACATGTCGATTCCGACGTTTGACTTTGTCAAGGATCGCCGGGGAGGAGGGCAGCCGCAGGGCTTCGGCGGGGCAGATATCCTTCGCTTTATCGACTCTGAAACGGTGTGCACCAAAAGCGTTGTTATCACGCAGTATGAGGAGTTCGTGCTTCCTCGCGATGGAGAACGAAGAGATCCGCGCGGGTTAGAGGCCGTTCTTCGCAGCGAACTTGATGATCGTTTCCTTGGCGTAATTCACTACTCCGGTCAACACGGCGCTTGGCGGCAATCGTTATGTTCCGCGTTGAGGCGTGTTCAATTACTGGTGCCATAATGAGATTTCTTATTGTTGACGATGATTCTGATAAGATTCGACTTGTACGGGAATTTTTGATTGGGCAGCGTGTTGACGCTGCGGATGTCTTGAGCGCCGAGCACGCTGCGGGCGCCAGGATGCTGCTTGAGCAGGTTTCCGTCGACGTGCTTTTGATTGATGTGCTTTTGCCCGTTCGTAGAGGTGGTCAACCACACGGCGAACACAGCGTTGAGCTGCTTCGACAAATTGTCGAAGATGGGACTACGCCTTCGCCGCGACACATCCTGGGCATGACTGCTAGCCCTGATGCAATCGCCGAGTTCGGAGATGACTTCCGGCGTCTGGTGACGCAGGTGCTGCACGTGGCGCCAGGGGAGCATGCTTGGCGCGACTCGTTGAATGCCCTTCTGCTCCTCTTGCAGAGAATTGAAGATGCTAGAGATGCCAACGACTACGACATTTGCGTCTTGAATGCGCTTCGTGCACCGGAGCTGGAGGCAGTCATCTCAAGTTGGCCGCTAACCTTGGGCGCTGAGCAAATTCTTGCTCGCAACATACTGTACCGGCAAGGTAGTGTGTTGCTGAACGGTGTGGAACGGAGAATAGCCTGCGCGCATCTTTCCCAGATGGGCCCTATTGCATCGGCGCATGCGGCTACTGCGATGCTGGCGGAGTTTCGGCCGCGCGTGTTGCTCATGACCGGCATCTGCGGTGGTTTCGCAGAGCATGTCGCCATAGGTGACATCGTCGTGGCTGAGAAGAGCTGGGACTGGCAGGCTGGCAAGTGGAGCGATGAAGGAACCCTTGCCACGGCATTGGACCAACGAGATCCTGCGCCAGAGCTTGTGGCTGAGGCGCGTGGCCTTGAGAGTGTTCTTCCGGGGCTATATGCTGAATACGAAGGACCGCGACCCTCGAAGCCACCCCGACTCGTAGTGGGTCCAATGGTCAGTGGGAGTTCGGTTGTCGCATCCCTAGACATTCAAAAGGTCTTTCGGAATCAGCATCGAAAGATGGCTGGTGTCGATATGGAGTGCTACGGGATTTACTACGCCGCGGCAAATCACGCGGGCGCGCCAGTCCGAGCTATTTGTGTGAAGTCTGTTTCTGACTTGGCGGACCGCGCAAAGGGGGACGATTTCCAGACCTACTGCAGCCAGATGAGCGCGCGCGTCGCATTAGAGATGGTTCGGCGCTACTTCAGTAGATGACGCGATTTGGTAAGTTTGTCCAACGGCTGGTGTGCTGTGCAGCGTGAGTTGCCATCCAGTCGATGATCTATATTGATATCTTGGTGATGTCCTCTTCGCTGTTGCAAGCGTATCAGCAGCGGCGAAAATTAAGCGATAAAGACGTCGCGCCGGGCGGTATTTCGTTCACCTCTGGCTGTCCTGAGCTTGTGCGGGTGCACAGCCAGAGGGGCTGTTGATGACAGTCAGCATGATTTGGCCCTGCGAGTTGGAATGTCAGCCCTTGCTGCACGGCGCCGTTCCACAGCTTCCGTGCTGCTGAAGCGAAAGCCCGAACGCTTCGCGCGCCACGCGGCCAGCTCACGCGCTGCCGAAGCTTGGATACGAAGCGCGACCACCGTCATCGACCTGCACCACACCGGCCGCCACCAAGCCGTTCAACGCCGCACTGACCGCATCGTCTGTCGCATCGATCCCCAGGAACGACTTCAGTGATCGCCGAAGGGACGGCAGCTTGGTGGGCCGTTTGTCGCCCATCTTGCGCAGGCTGCTGGCCAGCCTTTCCGTCGCCTGAACGGCGCTGCTCGCCGCCTTTGCGGGCTTCGTCGTCGTTTCGGGCACGCCTGGCTGTTTGGTTGGCTCCGCCCCAATAGGCATCGCGGCCTTCTTAGTCGCTGGCGTTCCGCTCGTCGTTGCGACAGCGGTCTTCTTCGCGGCCGTGGCCTTCTTCGCCGCTACCTTCTTGGCCGGAGCCTTCTTTGCGGCGGCCTTCTTGGCTGCTACTTTCTTTACCGGCACCTTCTTGGCCGCTGCCTTCTTCGCGGGTGCGCTCTTCGCTGCGGGCTTGGCTGCGGGGCTTGGTGCCTCCGCGTTTGACGCCGCCGGCTTGACCTGACCATGCGCCAGCCGCTGCACCGCGAAGCCCATGCCCCGCGCGTGCTCGATCATCGGCTCGTAGCCCTTGTCGTTGGCCACCACGACGATCGGCGCGCCGGGGTTCCGCGACGCGATGTAGCCCAGGTAGAACGACAGGTGGAAGTCCAGCGCGTTCTTGCCGGGCCGGCTGATCGGCACCGCGGTCGCGTTCGTGCCGAAGGACGCGAAGCGGCGGTCCACCTCGTGCTGATGGGGCCCGTGGAAGACCCAGACCTGGCCGGCGCCCGGTACCAGTTCCCGAAGCTCGCCTTCGGTCGGCTGGACGTTCTCGTAGTCCACCAGCACGTGCGGCCCGGGCGCCGCGGCCCGTGCCGGCGGGATGCGCGCGATCGTGTGCCGGGGCGGGTACTTCGCCGCATTCGCCGCCAGCTTGTCCTTCACCGCCTGCGCGATGTCGACGCGGCTGTGGTCGGCCAGTTGCAGCAGGTAGAGCAGCACGTCGGCCACCTCCTCGCCGATGCGCTGCTTGACGGCGGGGTCCTCGTGGGCGCGGGCCGATTGTTTGTGCGTCATCCACTGGAAGATCTCGGCCAGCTCCGCCGCCTCCACCATCAGCGCTGTGCTCAGGTTCTTCGGCGTGTGGAACGGCTGCCAGTCGCGCTCGGCGGCGAAGTGGCGCAACTCGGCCTGCAGCTCGGACACGTTCATGCGGAGCCTCCCTCGTTCTTTGCGGCGATCTTGCCAGCGTCTGGGGCGGCGACGATGCAGCCGGTCGGCCGTTGGCGCGACGGCTCCGCCAGCGTTCTCGACGCCTTCTGCGTCGTCAGCCGCCGCCTGCGGGTGGTCGATTCACGCGGGGGGCGGACTGTCCGACCCCGTGGATGGGTGTGAACGCGGGGCCGCACCGGCATGTCCGCGCCGGTCCAGAGAGAGAAGACAGAGGCCGAAAGATTGGGATGGCAGGATAGGCTGACCGCCAGCAAATGGCTGCCATCCGCCTCGGCGGATGGGACGACGGCCGCGGGTGTGGCAGGCGCTTGCGCCGGTTTCCGCGCGCCAGAATCGGCGCAGGGAGAAACACGAAATGGCCAGGCGAAACCAAGGAGGCCTCGCGGAGGCGGTGATGGAGTTGTTCACGCTCATGCCCTGGTGGGTGGGCGTGATCGCGGCGCCGCTGTTCTATCTGCTGCTGCATCCCGTTGCGACGCAGGCCGTGCCGGCCGCCACCGAGGTGGGCCAGTACGGCGCCATGGCCACCCGGACGTTGTGGAAGACCTTCGCCTTGTTCGGGCAGTACCTGCTTCCGTTCCTCAGCCTGATGGGCGCCGCGATCTCGGCATGGCGCCGCCGCCAGCGCAGCCGCCTGGCCGCGGAAGTGGCGCAGAACCCGTCGGCCGATGCGCTCGACGGCATGAGCTGGCGCGAGTTCGAGATGCTGGTCGGCGAGGGCTTCCGGCTGCAGGGCTTCCGCGTGGTCGAGACCGGCGGCGGCGGTGCCGACGGCGGGGTCGATCTCGTGCTGTCGCGGCCAGGCCAGAACGGCAGCGAGAAGTACCTCGTGCAGTGCAAGCAGTGGCGCGCCTACAAGGTGGGCGTCGACGTGGTGCGCGAGCTGTACGGCGTCATGGCCGCCAGGGGCGCGGCCGGCGGCTTCGTCGTGACCTCAGGGCGCTTCACCGACGAGGCGCGGCGCTTCGCGAGCGGGCGCAACGTCGAACTGGTCGACGGGCCGCGCTTGCGGCAGCTGATCCAGAAGGCGAGGGGAGGGGGCGCGCAGCCTGCGAGGCAGGAGCCGGCGCTGCAGACGCCAGCGGCTCCCGTCGCTTCAGCGCCCGTGCAGCGGGATGGCGACGAGCGGCCGAACTGCCCGGTCTGCGGAAAGCGCATGGTGCGGCGCGTCGCCAAGCGCGGAGCGAGCGCCGGGGCGGCGTTCTGGGGCTGTGTCGACTATCCGGGGTGCAAGGGGACGCGGGGGATGGGGTGATGCCGGCAAGGTCGACGGGCGCTCCATCGTCCGAAGGCAGTTGCTTCCACCCACCGCGCATTGGCGCCCAGGACCGATAATGGACTGAATTCAGTCTTGTCCTAACCGGAGCGGAACCATGCGCTACTCCTCGCAAGTCAAGCCCATCAGCTACCTGAAGGCCAACGCCGCCGAGGTGCTGGCTCAACTGGCCGAGCAGCGCGAGCCCTTGGTCATCACGCAGAACGGCGAGGCCAAGGCCGTCCTTCAGGATGTCGCTTCCTACGAGGAGACGCAGGAGACCCTGGCACTGCTGAAGATCCTGGCGCTGGGCCAGCAGGACGTCGACGCGGGCAGGGTCAAGCCGGTGGCCGACGTCGTGGCGCGCCTGCGCGCGAAGCGGGCCGCGCCCTGATGGTTGCCAAGTCGACGCGCCACGAGGTCGTGCTGACTCGGGGTGCCGAGCAGGACCTGGAGGCCATCCACGACTACATCGCCGAGTTCGACAGCGTCGCCAACGCCCACCACGTGCTTGATGGCTTGATGGCGGCCGTGGAGGGGCTCGCCCGGTTCCCCGAGCGATGCTCCTATCCGAAAGAACTCGTCGCGCTGGGCATCAAGGACTATCGCCAGACGGCGTTCAAGCCGTACCGCGTGATCTATCGAGTCCTGGGCGGCCGGGTCGTCATCTACCTCATCGTCGATGGCCGACGGGACATGCAGTCGGTGCTGGCGCGGCGGCTGTTGGGAGCTTGACCTGAAGCGTTGGCGAGGCGTCGGATGACGAGCGGTAGCCGCTCATGCATTGCGAGCGACAAGCCTCGGCCAGACGCGGGACATCAAAATGAACAGTTCGGCTCGATCAGCACGCCGCAGTGGGTGGCGCCAGAATAATGGGGAAATTCGTCGTGAAAAGACTTCTGCTAAAGCAGGCCATTCGCGCGATGCGCTTCTTCTGGTTTATCACGATGGCTGGGCTGGCCTCAATATTCGTGGGGCGGCAAGTAAGCAATGAAGCGGTCGGTGCGGTACTCCACTGGGCTGGGTTGGTGGTGGTGTGTATCGGGGGGGTGTCGATGATTGCTGATCGCGCTCGACGCATGTCCCAGCATGAGAGGGCGCAACGCAATAGATTTGGCCGTTGATTGGCGGTGTGCTCAAGTTTTTGACATGCATTGTCAGGCTGCGCTTCTTATGATGATGACTTTCCATAGCCAGATGGATCTGTAACCTGGTGGAGTCATGAAAAAAGCGATCCTCGCGTTGGCTTTGGTTTGCATTGAGGCGTCCGCCCAGGTCCCGGCAGTGCCATCCAATGTCACGAGCGTGCAGACCATCGGATATTGGCGGCACGACGGCCAATCTGGCACCTATCGGGTCATCACCACCCGCGAGGGGTGGGAACACGTCTGGTCCCGAGTCTTCATCGAGTGGTTGCCTGAGCCGGCTTCGCGGGATGCGACGCCTACTCCATCGCAGAGCGTCGAACTGCTGCCCCGTGATCCTGGTACATCGGTCATCGACGCCACGGCGCGCCGTACCAAGTCTGATGCGATCGAAGTCCGCCTTGTCGCTCGGTCCGACCAGATGACGGGGGCGAGAGCCGAGGTCTTTCGGTTCCTGGCAACCGATCCAGGCGTCATCAAGCCTGTCGGCGCTGAGCCCCGATAAGGTCCAGTCGTCGCCTGGCCTGCCGGGAGGCTGCGTGTCACCAGCGCTGCCTCCGGGAGGGGTTCATCATCCGGCCAGCATTGTTGAGGCGCATGCCGGCTCTCAGTTCGAGTCCTCCAATCTGCAACTCCCCCGACGGGGGAACGCCCTGGGGAACAAACGTCGGGCCGTGCGCAGAAAAAACCAAGCTCCGACAACGCTTTAGCCAATCCTTCGAGTCCCTCCGGGGCCACAGCGCCGCGGATACCTGCCGCGGCGCGATGTGCCTGCCGATCGGCCTCCGCACGAGCACCTTGCCACTGTTGGAAGGCGCGCTGACGCGCGCCGTCACCGGTTTGCTGCACGTGCGCGCGCGGCTGCAAGATGGCTGGGCGTCGAGGCTCGACGGCCTGCGCCCCACCGCCACCGCATGCCGCAGCACCAGCGTCGTGTCGCACACCCGCCCCACAATCGACGCGTCGCCCAAGCCTGCAGTACCCATGGACCCCCTCGACCGCGCGTTCCTGGCGAACGTGATGGACCTCATGCTCGACGCCGTCTGCGTCGTCGACGGCGAGGGCCGCTTCGTCTTCGTCAGCGCCGCCGGCGAACGCATCTTCGGCTACACGCCGCAGGAGCTGATCGGCCGGCCGATGATCGAGCTGGTGCATCCGGATGACCGCGAACGCACGCTGAACGCGGTGGCCGAGGTCGTCGCCGACCGGCACCTGCCGATCTTCGAGAACCGCTACCTGCGCAAGGACGGGCGCGTGGTGCACCTCATGTGGTCGGCGCGCTGGTCGCCGGCCGACGGCGTGCGGGTGGCGGTGGCGCGCGACGTCAGCGCACGCAAGCGCGCCGAGTCGGTGCAGGCCGCGCTGTACGCGATCTCCGAGGCGGCGCACGCGGCCGAGGACCTGATGGCGCTGTTCGCGCAGATCCACCGCATCATCGGCGGCCTGCTGCCGGCGAAGAACTTCTTCGTCGCGCTCTACGACGCCCCGGGGGACTGGCTGAGCTTCCCGTACTTCGTCGACGAGCACGACGCCGCGCCGCCGCCGGGTGCGCTCGACGCCGAGACGCTGTGCGCCGAGCTCATCCGCAGCGGGCGCGAGCGGCTGCTCAGCCGCGACAGCGCCGACGCGGCGACGTCGGCCGTGCACCCGGACGTCGGCCGCAGCGCGGTCGACTGGCTGGGGGTGCCGCTGAGCGGTTCGCAGGGCGTCATCGGCGCGCTGGTGCTGAAGAGCCACTCGCAGGAGGTGCGCTACGGCCCGGCCGACGTCGAGCTGCTGAAGTTCGTGTCGGCCCAGGTGGCCGCCGCGATCGAGCGCAAGCAGAGCCAGCTGCGCCTGTTGCATGTGGCGCAGCACGACGCGCTCACCGGGCTGCCCAACCGCAGCCTGGTGCGCGACCGCGTGGCGACGGCGCTGGCGCGCGCGCGGCGCGACGGCGCCGGCCTGGCGCTGCTGTACCTGGACCTCGACCAGTTCAAGCCGGTGAACGACCGCTGCGGCCATGCCGTCGGCGACGGCCTGCTGCAGCAGGTGGCGCAGCGCCTGAAGCACTGCGTGCGGGCGTCGGACACCGTCGGCCGCATGGCGGGCGACGAGTTCGTGGTGCTGCTGTCGCACCTGCACGCGCCCGACGACGCGCCGGGCGTGGCCGAGAAGATCCGCCAGGCGCTGTGCCGGCCTTTCGAGGTGGCCGGGCACACGGTGCTGGTGTCGCCCAGCATCGGCCTCGTCGGCTACCCCGCGCACGGCGAGGACGCCGACCAGCTCGTGCAGCGCGCCGACGAGGCGATGTACGCCGCCAAGCGGGCAGGGGGCAACCGGGTCTGCGTGGCCGGCGGCGGCCGGCCGCCCGGCGGCTGAGGCCCGCGGGCGCTCAGCGCGCCTCGGTCAGCGTCAGCAGCACGTCGGCGTACCAGGCGCAGTTCAGCCCCAGAGACTCGTCCTCGGCCAGGTCGCGCGAGCGCATGTCCATGCGTGTCGAGTGCACGCCCAGCAGCTGCCAGGCCAGCGGCGAGGCCTGGTCGCCGGCGCGGCTGCGCCGGCGCACCACCGGCGAGCCGCTGCTGCCGCGGTGGGTGCGCGCGTCGGTCAGGAAACAGCCCTGGCGCTGGAAGCGCACGCCGTAGGCCGAGGCGATGGACGCGCTGCGCAGCACCGCCAGGTGGTGCACCGTGTCGTGGAAGCCGAGCGGGAAGCCGGCGATGCTCAGCGTGTCGCCGGCGGCGACCTCCTCGCCGCGCGCCTCGAGATGGCTCTCGTCGAAGGCCTGCAGCGTGGCGTCGGCCGGCAGCAGCCCCGGCGGGATCTCGATCACGGCGACGTCGACCGCGCCGCCGCCGTCACGGCCCTGGCGCCACAGGCCGAGCCCGTCGTCGTACAGCGGCAGCGACACGACGGCGTGCCGCGAGAGGTCCCGCGTGTCGGTGTGCAGCACGATCTCGAGACGGTCGGGGTGGTGCGCGCTCGCCGTGTCGGCGAACACGTGGGCGCTGCTGACCAGGAACAGCCGCTCGCCGCGGCGGAAGAAGAAGCCGCTGGCGCTGGTCAGCGCCCGGCTGCCGTCGAAGGTGGCCACGCGCGTGGTGGCCAGCAGCAGCGCGTCCACTGCCGGCGCGTCGGCCCGGCGGCTGCCCTGCAGCACGGCGCGGTTGCGGGCGACGTCGCGCTCGAAGCTCGCCAGCACGACGTCGGAGATCTCGGCGTGCAGCAGCACGGTGCGCGCCGCTTCGGCATAGGCGTCGAACGTCGCCGACAGCCGCGCTCGCGTGGGCTCCGACAGGGCCTCGAGCACCGCCGGCACCAGCGCGTCCAGGGCGACCAGGCTGCCCTTCAACTCGCAGATGCGTTCGGTGGCTTCTTGCAGGTTCTTCACGGACACCCTTTCGCCAGAAACGAAAAAGCGCGGCCGGGCCGCGCTTTCGTTGCCGGGACGCCGGGCTCGCGCCCGCCGTCCCGCTGTGCCGCCTGGGATCAGCCCAGCGTGCGGATCTTGGAGGCCTGCGGGCCCTTCTGGCCCTGGGTCACCTCGAACTCGACGCGCTGGTTCTCGACCAGGGTCTTGAAGCCGCTGCCCTGGATTTCCTTGAAGTGGGCGAACAGGTCCTTGCCGCCGTCGTCGGGGGCGATGAAACCGAAGCCCTTGCCTTCGTTGAACCACTTCACGGTGCCGGTTTGAGTCGTCATGTCGAATACCTTTCGAAGTTTGCGGGGCGCAAGATCGCACCCAGCGGAGAAACGCCAAGAAAATCTTCAAGAGGGGATTCGACGCGACGGCCGGTAGAGCACCGGGGCGTGAAGAAAGACCTATGAGCGGACGGTCTTGTGCAGATCAGCGAGGCCATCGTACACGAATGCCGCGGCGAGCGCCGGGAGATTTGCGCCGGACTCCCGGCGCCCGGCCGCCGCCGCGGCCTGGCCGATCTGCCGCCTGGCGTGAACAGTGTCGCGCCCGGCGCTGCCGCCGGCGGCACGATCGGCGTCATCATGTCGGCACTGCCGCGCCCCGCCCACGACGTCGTGACTCCTGCCGCCTCCGCCAGCCTCTCCGGCCTGAACGCCGCCCAGACCCGCCTGGACGTCGCCGGCCACAACGTCGCCAACTCGCTGACCGAGGGCTTCCGGCGCCAGGTGGCGCAGCCCGCCACGGCGCAGCCCGTCGGCGTCACGGTCTCGATCGCGCAGATGCCCGAGGCCGGCTCCGACCTCGCCGCCGACACCGTCGGCATGATCGAGGCCCGGCATGCCTTCGGCGCCAACCTGATGGTCTTCCGCGCGCAGGACGCGATGAGCTCCAGCCTGCTCGACATCCGGGCCTGAGCGTTGCCGGCCCGCAGCATGCGGGAAGCGAGTTTGCAAACAGCCAAACGTCCGTTCACCGGATAAGCGGTGCTGCGTAGCCTGGGCGCACGCCGTGGTCGATGACCGCGGCATCCGTTCAACCGCTACGCAAGGAATCAAGATGTCGTTCAAACATGCGCTGTCGGCGCTGGTCGTCGCCGTAATGCCGTTCACGGCCCAGGCCGACGAGGTGCTGAAGGTCGCCGCTTCGCCGGTGCCGCACGCCCAGATCCTGGAGTTCGTCAAGCCGGCGCTGAAGAAACAGGGCGTGGACCTGCAGGTCAAGGTCTTCACCGACTACGTGCAGCCCAACCTGGCCGTCGAGGAGAAGCAGCTCGACGCCAACTTCTTCCAGCACAAGCCGTATCTGGACAGCTTCAACAAGGACCGCGGCACGCACATCGTCGCCGTGCCGGGCGGCACGGTGCACGTCGAGCCCTTCGGCGCCTACTCGAAGAAGATCCGCAAGATCGCCGAGCTGCGCGACGGCGCGACGGTGGCGATCCCCAACGACCCGTCGAACTCGGGCCGCGCGCTGGTGCTGCTGCAGAAGCAGGGCTTGATCCAGCTGAAGGACCCGAGCAACATCCTCGCCACCGCCAAGGACGTGACGGCCAACCCGAAGAAGCTGGTGTTCCGCGAGCTCGAGGCGGCGCAGCTGCCGCGCGCGCTGGACGACGTCGACCTCGCGCTGATCAACACCAACTACGCGCTCGAAGCCAAGCTGGTGCCGACGAAGGATGCGCTGTTCATCGAAGGCGCCGATTCGCCGTACGCCAACTTCGTCTCGGCGCGGCCGGACAACGCCAACTCGCCGGCGATCAGGAAGCTCGTCGCCGCGCTGCACTCGCCCGAGGTGAAGAAGTTCATCCAGGACCAGTACAAGGGCGCCGTGGTGCCGGCGTTCTGATGTCCTGACGCCGCAAGCCGGCCGCGACGGCCGCCCCGCGGGGCGGCCGTAGTCGTTTCAGCGCTGGCGATACTGCGTCGCGCCGAACAGCATCTCGCGCGACTTGTCGTCGGTGATCGGCTTGCGCCGGTCGGCCAGCACCTCGCAGCCGCGCTGCACCGCCGGGCGCGCGCCGATCTCGTCGAACCAGCCCTTGAGGTGCGGGTAGTCGTTCCAGTCGATTCCCTGGTTCTTCCAGCTGCGCAGCCAGGGGAAGATCGCGATGTCGGCGATCGTGTACTCGTCGCCGGCGATGTAGCGCGTCTTCGCCAGCTTGCGGTTCATCACGCCGTACAGGCGCTTGGCCTCGTGGGTGTAGCGCTCGACGGCGTAGTCGATCTTCTCCGGCGCGTAGAGGCGGAAGTGGTGCGCCTGGCCGAGCATCGGGCCGACGCCGCCCATCTGGAACATCAGCCATTCCAGCGTCTCGTACCGGCCGCGCACGCTGTCGGGCAGGAAACGCCCGGTCTTGCCGGCCAGGTACAGCAGGATCGCGCCCGACTCGAACAGCGAGATCGGCTGGCCGTCGGGCCCGTCGGGGTCGACGATGGCCGGGATCTTGTTGTTCGGGCTGATCGCCAGGAACTCCGGCGCGAACTGCTCGCCGGCACCGATGTCCACCGCATGCACGCGGTAGGGCAGGCCGCACTCCTCCAGCATCACGTGCACCTTGTGCCCGTTGGGCGTGGCCCACGAATACACTTCGATCATCCCGTCCCCCGTCGCGGCCGGACCGTCGGCCGCCTCGTGCGGACTCTAAGACATGCTCGAAGGCCTGAAACGTCTGTTCACCTCGCGTCCGTCGTCCGGCTCACGCCGCTGGCACGCGGTGTCGACCTGGGCCGAGACGCGGCAATGGGCCTTCCGCGGCGTGCGCGACCACGACGGCTTCGTCGTCGAGGGCCGCTTCGGCGGCACGCGGCCGTGGCGGCTGGAGTGGGGCCCGTCGCAGCGCCCCTACATCGACGGCGCCGAGCTGCGCCTGCGCTCCGAGGTCGGGCTGCCGGCCGACCTGCAGGCCCTGGTGATGGACCGCACGCTGCAGCAGCAGCTCGAGCGCCAGGTCTTCGACCAGTACGTCGAGGGCGTGCAGACGCGCATCGACGACCAGACGCCGCCGGAGATGCGCTGGCTGGTGATGTTCCCGCGCCTGACGCCGGCCGAGATGGGCGCGCTGCGCGAGCAGTACGTCGCGATGGCCAGCGCCAAGCCCTGGCTGCAGCAGTGGCTGGGCGGGCCGCTGGCCGCCCGGCTGGCGGCGTCGCCGGCCGGTGACCGCCCGTTCGTGCTGATGGCCGCCCGCGGCCGGCTGACATTGCGCACCGCGGTCGCCGAGCCGTCCGGCGCGGTGCTCGAGGCCTGGCTGGCGCTGTTCGAGACCGCGGTGTCCGAGGCCTGGCGCACCGGCGTCGAGGTCTTCGGCGCCGAGGCCATGCAGCCCGGCGTCGCCCGCTCGACGCAGCGTTAGCGCGCGCTGTCCGGCAGGTGCCGGGCGAGCTCGATCTTGGCGATCGCGTTGCGGTGCACCTCGTCGGGCCCGTCGGCAAAACGCAGCGTGCGCGCGTTGGCCCAGGCGTAGGCCAGCGGGAAGTCGTCGCAGACCCCGGCGCCGCCGTGGGCCTGGATCGCCCAGTCGATCACCTGGCCGGCCATCGTCGGCGCGACGACCTTGATCATCGCGATCTCGGCCTTGGCCGCCTTGTTGCCGACGGTGTCCATCATCCACGCCGCCTTCAGCGTCAGCAGCCGCGCCTGCTCGATGCGGCAGCGCGCCTCGGCGATGCGCTCCTGGGTCACGGTCTGCTGGGCGATGGTGCGGCCGAAGGCGCTGCGTGCGGCGGCGCGCCGGCACATCAGCTCCAGCGCGCGCTCGGCCAGGCCGATCAGCCGCATGCAGTGGTGGATGCGGCCCGGGCCCAGCCGGCCCTGGGCGATCTCGAAGCCGCGGCCTTCGCCGAGCAGCAGGTGGTCGGCCGGCACGCGCACGTCGACGAAGTCGACCTCCATGTGGCCGTGCGGCGCGTCGTCGTAGCCGAAGACGCCCAGCGGCCGCAGCACCGTGACGCCCGGCGCGTCCATCGGCACCAGGATCATCGACTGCTGCGCGTGTTTCGCCGCCAGCGGGTCGGTCTTGCCCATGAAGATCAGCACCTTGCAGCGCGGGTCGCCGGCGCCGCTGGTCCACCACTTGCGGCCGTTGACGACGTAGTGCTCGCCGTCGCGCTCGATGCGCGCCTCGATGTTGGTCGCGTCCGACGAGGCGACGGCCGGCTCGGTCATCGCGAAGCCGCTGCGGATCTCGCCGCGCAGCAGCGGCTCCAGCCACCGGCGCTTCTGCTCGGGCGTGCCGTAGCGCACCAGCACTTCCATGTTGCCGGTGTCCGGCGCCGAGCAGTTGAAGACCTCGCTGGCCCAGGGCACGCGGCCCATGATCTCGGCCAGCGGCGCGTATTCGGAGTTCGTCAGCCCGGCGCCGTATTCGCTCTCGGGCAGGAACAGGTTCCACAGGCCCGCGGCCTGGGCCTTCGGCTTCAGGCGCTCGAGGGTCTGCAGCGGCGTCCAGCGCCGGCCGGCCTCGGTGTTGGCGCGGATCTCGGCCGCGAACTCGGCTTCGGCCGGTTCGACGTGTTCGGCCATGAAGGCCGACAGCTGCGTGCGCAGCGCCTGGGTGCGGGGCGAGTAGGCGAAGTCCATGCGTTCCTCCGGCTGCGGGCGCTCAGGCGCGCGACGCGAACAGCCAGGCCATCTCCGCCAGCGGCCGCGTGGCAGCGCCGGTGGCCTTGGCCTGGGCGCTGGACGCCGTGCCGTCGACGACACGCTTGGCGATGCCCTGCGTGATCGAGGCCAGCCGGAACAGGTTGTAGGCGAGGTAGAAGTCCCAGTCGGCCATCAGCGTGTCGGGGTCGGCGCGGCCGGTGCGTTCGGCGTAGCGGCGCACGTACTCGGCCTCCGTCGGGATGCCCAGCGCGGCCAGGTCCAGCCCGCCGATGCCGCGGAAGGTGCCCGGCGGGATGTGCCAGGCCATGCAGTGGTAGCTGAAGTCGGCCAGCGGGTGGCCCAGCGTCGACAGCTCCCAGTCGAGCACGGCGACGACACGCGGCGCGTCGGGCGCGAAGACGAGGTTGTCGAGGCGGAAGTCGCCGTGCACCACCGAGACCTGCGTCTCGTCGCGGGCGCTGGCCGGCAGGTGCGCGGGCAGCCAGTCGATCAGCCGGTCCATCTCGGCGATCGGCTCGGTGACCGAGGCCTGGTACTGCTTGCTCCAGCGCGCGATCTGGCGCTCGAAGTAGCTGCCCGGGCGGCCATAGTCGGCCAGGCCGGCAGCGGCGACGTCGACGCGGTGCAGCGCCGCGATGACGCGGTTGCTCTCGTCGTAGATCGCGGCACGTTCGGCCGGCGTCATGCCCGGCAGCGACTGCTCCCAGAAGACCCGGCCCTCGACGAAGCCCATCAGGTAGAAGGCCCGGCCGATGACCGACTCGTCCTCGCACAGCGCGACCATGCGCGGCACCGGCACCTCGGTGGCGGCCAGCGCCTGCATGACGCGGAACTCGCGTTCGATGGCGTGCGCCGACGGCAGCAGCTTCGTCGCCGGGCCCGGCTTGGTGCGCATCACCCAGGCGCCCCCGGGCGTGACGAGCTTGTAGGTCGGGTTTGACTGCCCGCCCTTGAACTGCTCGACGCTCAGCGGGCCCTGGAAGCCGGGCAGCTCGTGCGCCAGCCAGCGCTCGAGCGCGGCGACGTCGAAGGCATGGCTGGCGGCCATCGGGCGGGTGCCGGTGTAGGTGTCCAAGGGGGTCTCCTGTTTTCGTTTGGCGTCGCGGCTCAGCGCTCGGCGATCTCCATCAGCTTCTCGCGCGCCAGCACGACCAGCCGCGTCGGCTCGACGCGGATCGCGCCGTCGCGTTCGAAGCCCTTCAGCTCCTGGTTCACGCGCTGGCGCGAGGCGCCGAGCAGTTGCGCCAGGTCTTCCTGCGCGAGCTGCAGGCCGATGCGCAGCTCGTCGCCTTCCTCGACGCCGTAGCTGCGCGCCAGCAGCAGCAGCTGGCGCGCCAGCCGGGCCTGCAGCGGGCGCGTGTTGACGTCCTCGAAGTGGTCGAACATCAGCCGCAGGCGGCGGCAGTTCAGGCGCAGCAGCGCCTCGTAGAGCTCGACGTGGCGGGCCAGCAGCTCGCGGAAGTCGGGCTTGCGCACGACGAGCAGCGTGGTCTCGCCGTGGGCGTCGGCGTCATGGGTGCGCGGCAGGCCGTCGAACAGCGCGATGTCGCCGAACCAGACGCCCGGCTCGGCGTAGGTCAGCGTCACCTGCTTGCCGCCCAGCGAGATGGTGCTGATGCGCACCGCGCCGCGGGCGACGCCGCACCATTCCTCGGCGCGGGCGCCGCGCGCCACCAGCGGCGCACCGTCGGGCAGGCGGCGCACGTGCGAGCGTTCGAGGATGTCATGGCGCAGGGTGGGCGAGAGCTTGGCAAACCAGGCGCCGGTTTCGACGTTCTGGCGCTCTTCGAGTGTAAGAACCGGGGTCGGCATGTCTTGTCTCGGCGGCGACAAAAAGGGGCCTGCCGATTCTGCGGCCTCGCCGGGCGCCCGCCTGTCGCCGCGGCGCCGGGGCGTGTCCGGCGCTGGTTTACAGTTTGTTGCCTTGCGGCGCGGCCGACGCCCCGAATCGGGGAGCGGCGCGCGCCGGGCCATGGCGTGCAATGCACGCGGGAGGGCGGTTCGTGACTTCGGTTCGCCGGCAGCCGGCTCGATGCGGCGGGCAGCGGGTGCGCCGCGATGGGCCTGGGCTAGGATGCGCTCGATCCGCCGGGCCGTGCCCGGGGTGCTCTCGGACGCTTTCGTCCTTCGGCGGCCGGGCGCGGCGCTTGAGGTCCCAGTTGTAACCCTTCGTGATAGAGTGCCCCGCGCCTCGCCCGCGACCAAACCAAGAATGCAAGAGAAGCGGCCAACGTCAACGCTCTGGATCGCCACTGCCCTGTTGTCGGCAGCCCAGAGCGCCTCAGCGCTCGGGTGGGCGCATGCCGACCAGGGCGCGGTCCTGGGCCGGCCCCTGTCCTTTGCCGCGACGATGCGGCTGGACCCGGGCGACGAGCTGGCCCCCGAGTGCGTGCGCGCCGAGGTCATCTCCGGCGACCGCGTGCTGCCGGCGGCGCTGGTGCGCGTGCAGGCCGAGGCCGGCCCCGACGCGCTGCGCATGCGCGTGCTCACCGAGACGACGATCGACGAGCCGGTGGTCACCGTGACGCTGGCCGTCGGCTGCCCGTCGCGGCTGTCGCGCCGTTTCGTGCTGTTCGCCGACCCGCCGCCCGTCGCCGCGACGGCGATCGCCGCGGCGGTGCCGCAGGCGCCGCCGGTCGCCGCGTCTGCGCCGCCCGCGGTGCTGCCGCCCGCGAGGACCGACGCGAC
>NZ_AEWG01000035.1 GCF_000190375.1 Rubrivivax benzoatilyticus JA2 = ATCC BAA-35 | reverse complement strand
GCCTCGCCGGCCGCGCGCCGGTGGCGCCGCCGCCGGCCGCCGAGGCGCCGCCGACGCTGCTGGCCGCACGCGGAGCGCCGGTCGCCGACCCGGCCGAACCGCGCGAGACCAGCCTGCTGTCGCGCTTCTGGGAGCTCGACCGCGCCGACAAGCGCGGCATCTTCAACTTCACCGGCTACCGGCCGAGCTACGTGATGCCGGTGCACTACACCGACCGCATCAACCGGCGTCCGAAGACGCCGACCCAGCCCGAGCTCGACCAGCCCAACTACCGCAACGTCGAGGCCAAGTTCCAGCTGTCGGTGCGCGCCAAGCTGGCGCAGGGGCTGCTGCTGCCCGACGCCGACCTGTGGTTCGGCTACACCCAGCAGGTGCTGTGGCAGATCTGGAACACCACCGACTCCAAGCCCTTCCGCAACGCCGACTACGAGCCCGAGCTGATCTACATGGTGCCGACGCCGCAGGGGCTGCAGCGCTTGCCGCTGGGCTGGCGCTGGCGGTTCACCGAACTCGGCCTGGCGCACCAGTCCAACGGCCAGAGCGACCCGCTGTCGCGCAGCTGGAACCGCAGCTACCTCGGCGCCGGCTTGGAGCGCGGGCCGTGGACGCTGCAGGCGCGCATCGCCCACCGGCTGTCGGAGTCGCGTGCCGACGACGACAACCCCGATCTGGTGCATTACCGCGGCCGCGCCGACTTCACGCTCGGCTGGGCCTCGGGGCCGCACGCCGCGTCGCTGCTGTACCGCACGACGCTGAAGGAGGGCCGCACCGGCGCCTTCCAGTTCGACTACACCTACCCGGTGTTCTCGGACCAGCCGAACGGATTGCGCTGGTACTTCCAGCTGTTCAGCGGCTACGGCGAGACGCTGACCGATTACAACTTCCGCCAGAACAGCGTCGGCCTGGGGCTGAGCTTCGTGCAGTTCTGACACCGGAGAGGCGATGACGATCCTGTTGCTGGACCTCGAATCCGCGCCGCCGGCCGAGCTGGCGCGCCGCCTGGACGACGCGCTGCGCGCCGACGGCTTCGTCGCCGTCACCGGCCACGGCGTGCCGGCCGACGTCGTTGCCGCGGCCTTCGACGCCAGCCGGCGCTTCTTCGCGCTGCCCGAGGCCGTCAAGTGCCGCTGGCACATCGACCGCTGGCCGCTGCACCGCGGCTTCGACCCGGTGGGCTGGCAGGCGCTGGACCCCAACCGCCCGGCCGACCTGAAGGAGAGCTTCTACCTCGGTGTCGAGGCGCTGGGCCCGAACCAGTGGCCCGACGAGGCGCTGGTGCCGGGCTTCCGCGCCGCGCTCGACGCCTACGCGGCGGCGCTGCGCACGCTGGCGGCGCGCATGATGGGGCTGTTCGAGCTGGCGCTGTCGCTGCCGCCGCGCCACTTCGACGTGTACACGCGGCGCCCGAACTGCGTCACCCGTCTGCTGCACTACCCGCCGGCGCCGGCCGTCGTGCTGCCCGGGCAGCTCGGCTGCGGCGCACACACCGACTGGGGTGCGCTGACGCTGCTGGCGCAGGACGACGCCGGCGGCCTGCAGGTGCAGCGCGCCGACGGCCGCTGGCTCGACGTCGAGCCGGTGCCCGGCGCCTTCGTCGTCAACATCGGCGACATGACGCGGCGCTGGACCAACGACCGCTGGCGCTCGACGATGCACCGCGTCGTGCCGCGCCGCGTCGGCATCGAGCGCTGGTCGATCGCCTTCTTCTTCGACCTCGACGCCGACGCGCTGGTCGCGCCGCTGCCAACCTGCGTCGACGCCGCGCACCCGGCGCGCTACGCGCCGATCACCGCCGGCGAGCACCTGGCCGAGATGTACCGCCGCACCACGCTGTCCGGCTGAGCTGGCGCACGGGGCGGGCGGCGCGGCGGGCGGATACTCGCGGCCGTATTCCCGTCCCTGCCTCCTCCCCATGACCGACTTCCTCGTCCGCGGCGCCGCCGAACTGTGGACCGGCCGCCGCGACACGATGCGCGTGCGCGGGCCGGTGGACCTGCGTGTGCGCGCCGGCCGCGTCGCCGCCATCGGCACGCTGGCCGCCGAGCCCGGCGAACGTGTGCTCGACGCCGCCGGCTGCATCGTCTACCCGGCCTGGGTCAACACCCACCACCATCTGTTCCAGAGCCTGCTGAAGGCCATCCCCGAGGCCATCAACCTGCCGCTCGTGCCCTGGCTGGGCGCGGTGACGGTGCCGTACCGCGCCGGCTTCCGCGACGAGCACGCGTTCCGCACCGCGGTGCGTGTCGGCCTCGTCGAACTCGCGCTGTCGGGCTGCGGCACGGTGGCCGACCACCAGTACCACGTCTACCCGGGCATGGACTACGACCCGTCGGCGGTCTGCTTCGAGGAGGCCGAGCGCCTGGGCCTGCGTTTCGTGCTCTGCCGCGGCGGCCAGACGCTGCCCAGCGCCGACGCCCCGCCCGAAGCCGTGCCCGAGACGCTGGAGCAGTTCCTCGCCGGCGTCGAACACGACGCGGCGCGTTTCCACGACCCCTCGCCGCACGCGATGCGGCGTGTCGTCAGCGCGATCACGACGCCGCACACCAGCTGCACTTCGGGCGAACTGCGCGAGATCGCGCGCCATGCGCGCGGTCTGGGGCTGCGCCTGCACAGCCATCTGTCGGAGACCGACGACTACCTGCGCTGGGCACGCGAGCACCACGGCTGCTCGCCGATCGAGTTCGCCGAGCGCCACGAGTGGCTGGGGCCGGACGTCTGGTACGCGCACATGGTGCATCTGGACGACGCCGAACTGCGCCGCTGCGCCGAGACCGGCACCGGCATCGCGCACTGCCCGCAGAGCAACGCGCGGCTGGGTTCGGGCATTGCGCGCATTCCCGAGGCGCTGGCCGCCGGCGTGCCGGTCGGCCTGGCGGTCGACGGTGCGGCGTCCAACGAAGCCTGCGACATGTTCAGCGAAGCTCACGCCTGCTGGCTGACGCACCGCGCCGACCCGCGTTCGGGCCGTTTCGCCGGCCAGCCCGGCGGCCATGCCGGGGCGATGACGGTCGAGGACGTGGTGCACGTCGGCACCGCCGGCGGCGCGCGGGTGCTGGGGCTGGACGGCGTCGGCACGCTGGCCGTGGGGCAGGGCGCTGATTTCGCGGTCTACGACCCGCGCGAGCCGCGCCACTTCGGCCTGCACGACCGGGCGGTGGCGCCGGTGGTCAGCGGCGGTCGCACGCCGCTGAAGGCGTTGGTCGTCGCCGGTCGTGTCGTCGTCGAGGACGACGCGATTCCCGGTCTGGACCTGGCGGCGCTGCACGAAGACGCGGCGCGCTGGGTGCGCACGCTGCGCCGCTGATCAGGCCGCCTGCAGGCGGAAACGCGCCACCAGCGCCTGCAGCGCCTCGGCCTGGCGGTGCAGGCTGTCGGAGGCCGCGGCGCTCTGCTCGACGAGCGCGGCGTTCTGCTGCGTCACGTCGTCCAGCGTCGTCACGGCCTGGCCGACCTGGTCGATGCCCGAACGCTGCTCGGCGCTGGCGTTGCCGATCTCGCCGACCAGCGTGCTGACACGCTCGACCTGGGCGACGATGGCGGTGATGCGCTCGCCGGCATCGGCGACCAGCCGGTTGCCCGACTCGACGGTGTCGCGGCTCTGGCCGATCAGCGTCTTGATCTCGCGCGCCGCCTCGGCGCTGCGCTGGGCCAGCAGGCGCACCTCGCCGGCGACGACCGCGAAGCCGCGGCCCTGCTCGCCGGCGCGCGCCGCCTCGACAGCCGCGTTGAGCGCCAGGATGTTGGTCTGGAAGGCGATGCCGTCGATCGTGCCGATGATGTCGCCGATGCGCTGCGAGCTGCTGCCGATGGCCTGCATCGTCGCCACGACACGCTGCATCGCCTCGCCGCCGGCGCTGGCGCCGGTGCTGGTTTCGGCGGCCAGGCGCGCGGCCTCGCCGGCGGTCTCGGCGTTGGAGCGCACGGTGGACGCCAGTTCCTCCATCGACGCCGCGGTCTGCTGCAGGCTGCTGGCCTGCGATTCGGTGCGCCGGCTCAGGTCGGCGTTGCCGGTGGCGATCTCGGCGCTGCTGGTGGCGATCGAGTCGGCGGCGCCACGCAGTTCGACGACGAGCTGCACCAGCGCCGCGTTCATGCGCGCCAGCGCGGTCAGCAATCGGCCGGTCTCGTCGCGCCCGCCTTCGGGGATGCGGCTGCTCAGGTCGCCGGCGGCGACACGGTCGGCCACGGCGACGGCGGCGTTCAGCGGCACCGTGATCGAGCGCGTGATCAGCCAGGCCAGCAGCGCGCCGGTGGCCAGCGCGATCAGCGCCGCGACGACCATCATCACGCGCGCCCGGTCGTAGGCGGCAGCGTCCTCGGCGGTGGCTTCCTTCATCGCCGTCTGGCTGAACGTCTGCAGCTCGCGCAGCGCGCCGGCGAAGGCGTGCAGCGACTCGTAGGTCACGCCGAAGAGCTGCGCCGCGGCAGCGCCCTCGTCGGCGTTCTCCACCGTCTTGAAGACCTCGGCGACCTCGCGCTTGTAGCGCTGGCGCGTGGCCTCGGCCTTGTCGAACAGCGTCACCGCCTCGGCGTCGTCGAGCAGCGGCTTGAGCTCGGCCATTGCGTCGTCGAAGGCCTTGATGTTGACCTCCAGCCGTTCACGCGCCTTGGCCAGACGCTCGGGGCTGGTGTCGCCGACGATCTGCATCACGCGGCCGATGCTGCCGCGCACGTTGTCCAGCGCCGCGCCGACCAGCGCCACCTTGCGGTACTCGGTGACGGCGATGTGCTCGGTGCGGGCGTGCATGCCGGCCATCGTCCAGCCGGCCAGCGCCAGCGTGGCCACCATCAGCAGCAGCACGGCGACAAAGGCGGCGCCCAGGCGCACGCCGATGCGGAGATCACGGAAAACAGTCATGCCAGCCCTCTTAGGCCCATCGGGATTACCGGCTGTATCGGCCCGGGTGGCGTGTGGCTTGAGCGCGCGTTGTCAATAATTTCATCAATTCTGCCAATCGAGGCGATGTTGACCCGCGCCGGCCCGGGGCGAGCGCCATGCGGGACAATACGGTCATGATCCAGCAGCGCACCCTGAAGAGCCTCACGAGGGCCGTGGGCGTCGGCGTCCACAGCGGGCAGAAGGTCGAGCTGACCCTTCGCCCGGCCCCGCCGGACACCGGCATCGTCTTCCGCCGCATCGATTTGCCGGTGCCGGTGGACATCCCGGTGCGTCCCGACACCGTCTGCGACACGCGCATGGCGACGACGATCAGCCCCGGCGGCGACCCCGGCGCGCCCAAGGTGCAGACCATCGAGCACCTGCTGTCGGCCTGCGCCGGCCTCGGCCTGGACAACGTCTACATCGACATCACCGCCGAGGAGGTGCCGATCCTCGACGGCTCGGCGGCGAGCTTCGTCTTCCTGCTGCAGAGCGCCGGCATCCAGCTGCAGAACGCGCCCAAGCGTTTCCTGCGCGTGAAGAAGCCGGTCGAGCTGCGCGAAGGCGAGGGCCCGACGCTGAAGTGGGCGCGCCTGGAGCCGTACCACGGCTACAAGCTGAGCTTCGAGATCGAGTTCCACCACCCGGCGCTCGACGCCACCGGCCAGCGCCACGAGTTCGACTTCGGCAGCGGCCGCTACAAGACCGACATCGCGCGCGCGCGCACCTTCGGCTTCACGAAGGACGTCGAGATGATGCGCTCGCGCGGGCTGGGCCTGGGCGGCAGCATGGACAACGTCATCGTCGTCGACGAGTACCGCGTGCTCAATGCCGACGGCCTGCGCTACGACGACGAGTTCGTGAAGCACAAGATCCTCGACGCGATCGGCGACATGCACGTCGCCGGCCAGCCGCTGCTGGCCAGCTACACCGCCTTCAAGGGCGGCCACGCGCTGAACAACAAGCTGCTGCGCAAGCTGCTGGCCGACAGCACGGCCTACGAGATCGTCAGCTTCGAGCGCGAGAGCGACGCCCCGCGCGGCTTCGCCGAGCTGGCGCCGGCCTGGTGACACGCGGCCGATGCTGATCTTCCGCCTCGTCTTCGGCCTGCTGCTGCTGGCCGGGCTGCTGTGCTTCGCGATGTACATCGCCACCGGCCAGACCGGCTGGCGGCGGCGCGGCATCGTCATCGTCAAGTGGACGGTGCTGGCGGCGATCGGCTTCTTCGCGGTGCTGATCCTCGAGCGCCTGGCGCTGATGCTGTAGCGCTCGGCGCGGCGGTTATGCTCGCCGCGCCATGATCGTCGAGTCCTTCTTCGGGCTGTCCCGCGAGCCGTTCTCGATCGCGCCGGACCCGCGGTTTCTCTACCCCAGCGAGCAGCACCGCGAGGCGCTGGAGCTGCTGAACTACGGGCTGGCGCGCGGCGCGAGCTTCGTGCTGCTGACCGGCGAGATCGGCGCCGGCAAGACGACGCTCTGGCGCACGTTCCTGGAGCAGCTGCCGTCCAACGTCGACGTCGCCAGCGTCGTCAACCCGAAGCTCGGCGTCGACGCGCTGATCGCCCGTGTCTTCGAGGACCTGCACGTCGAGCTGCCGGCCGCCGACGGCCCGGTGGACATGATCGACGCGCTGCACGGCCACCTGCTGCTGGCCCATGCCCAGGGCCGGCGCACGCTGATCGTCATCGACGAGGCGCAGGCGCTGTCGCACGAGGTGCTGGAGCAGCTGCGCCTGCTGACCAACCTGGACTCCAGCGGCCGCAAGCTGCAGGTGCTGCTGATCGGCCAGCCCGAGCTGCGCGGCATGCTCGCGAGCCCGGAGCTCGAGCCGCTGGCGCAGCGCATCGTCGTGCGCGCCCACCTGGGCGCGCTGACCGAGGCGCAGACGGCGGCCTATGTCGAGCACCGGCTGCGCGTGGCCGGGCTGCAGGGGGCGCTGCCGTTCGACGGCGAGGCGCTGGGCCTGGTGCACCGCTTCAGCGGCGGCGTGCCGCGGCGCGTCAACGTGCTCTGCGACCGCGCGCTG
>NZ_AEWG01000036.1 GCF_000190375.1 Rubrivivax benzoatilyticus JA2 = ATCC BAA-35 | reverse complement strand
GTGCCGGGCGCCGTGTCGCGCACGAAGTCGCGCGGCGGCGCGCTGTCGGCCAGGGCGTCGAGCCCGCGGCCGGGCTCAGCCACGCAGCAGGTCCCCGAGCGCGCGGGCGACGAGGTCGAAGCCGGCGTCGAGTTCGTCGTCGGGCGTGGTCAGCGGCGGCAGGAACTTGAGCACCGTGTCGCGGCGGCCGGCGGTCTCGGCGAGCAGGCCGAGCTCGAAGCAGCGCGCCGACAGCCGCTCGGCGAAGCCGTCGCCGAGCGCGCTGCAGTCCAGCCCCCAGACCAGGCCCAGGCCGCGCACCGCGAGCCGCGTGTCGAGCGCGGCGATCCGGGCCAGCCGCGCGGCGACGCGCTCGCCCTTGCGCCGCACCTCGGCTTCCAGCCCGGTGTCGGTGGCGTGTTCCAGCGCCGCCGCGCCGGCGACGAAGGCCAGCTGGTTGCCGCGGAAGGTGCCGGTGTGTTCGCCCGGCGCCCAGCGGTCGAGCTCGGGGCGGATCAGCAGCAGCGACATCGGCAGGCCGTAGCCGCCGATGGCCTTGCTGAGCACGACGAGGTCGGGCGCGAGGCCGGCGCGCTCGAAGCTGAAGAAACCGCCCGAGCGCCAGCAGCCGACCTGGATGTCGTCGACGATCAGCAGCACGCCGTGGCGGCGGCACAGCGCCTGCAGCGCCGCCAGCCAGTCGGCCGGCGCGACGTGGATGCCGCCTTCGGCCTGCACCGTCTCGACGATCACCGCGGCCGGCAGCTCGACGCCGCTGTGGCCGTCGCTGAACAGGCGCTCGATCCAGGCCAGCGTCTGCTCGGCCGGCAGGCGGCCGTCGGGGTAGGGCACGAAGGTGGCGTCGCCCAGCGCCGTGCCGGCGGCGGCGCGCTTGGCGCGGTTGGCGGTGACCGCCAGCGCGCCCAGCGACAGCCCGTGGTAGGCGCCGGTGAAGGCGAAGACGCCGCTGCGGCCGGTGACGCGGCGGGCGAGCTTGAGCGCCGCCTCGACGGCGTTGGCGCCGGTGGGGCCGGTGAACTGCAGCCGGTAGTCCAGGCCGCGCGGCGCCAGCACGCGGGCGACGAAGGTCTCGATGAACGCCGCCTTGGCGGCGGTGTGCAGGTCCAGCGCGTGGCTGATGCCGTCGGCCTCGAGGTACTCGACGAGGCGGCGCTTGATGAACTCGGGGTTGTGGCCGTAGTTCAGCGTGCCGGCGCCGGCGAAGAAGTCGATCCAGCTGCGGCCGTCGGCGGCGTGCAGCCGCGAGCCCTTGGCGCGCGTGAACAGCGCCGGGAAGCTGCGGCAGTACGAGCGCACCGCCGACTCGTGGGCGTCGAACGGCGAGGCGGCGGCGGTGCTCGGGGTGTCGGCGGGCATGCGCGGATGCCGGCTCGCGGGGCCGGTCAGCGGACGAGGCGGGACGCGACGAAGTCGGCGAGCGCGCCGACGCTGGCGAAGGTGTCGCCGTCGATGTCGTCGTCGGCGATGACGATGTTGAAGCGCTCCTCGAGCGTGGTCAGCAGCGAGACGACGGCCATCGAGTCGAGCTGCGGCACGGCGCCCAGCAGCGGCGTGTCGCGGGTGAAGCCGGCGCCGCGCCCGCCGAGGCTCAGCACTTCGTCGAGGACGCGCGTGACCTCGCGGACGACGTCGATCCGGGGCGGGTTTCCGGCGCTGGCAAAGGAGGGAGACACCGGCCGGATTCTAGGGTGGCGTCCCTCGCGGGCCGGCACTCGACCGGGGGGATGGACCGCCCGCCAGGCGCCAACGGCGTCACGCTTTCCCCCGTGATGCGGGGTCGCTGGCGCGGCGTGGCGGGCGGATGCGTCGGGGACAATCGCCGCGGTCCCCGCCACCGTCGTCGAGACATGTCCGTCCCCGTTCCGGAACCGGTGCTGCTGCACGAACTCGTCTGGTCCGCCGCCGCGCGCTCGGCCGGCCGGCCGGCGTTGACCTATGGCGCCTCGACGCTGGACTACGCCGCGCTGGCCGCGGCCGTGCGGTCCTGCGCCGACGGGCTGCTCGGCCTGGGGCTGGCGCGCACCGAGCGTGTCGGCATCTACCTGGAGAAGCGTTTCGAGACCGTCGTCGCCAGCTTCGGCGCGCCGGCCGCCGGCGGCGTGATGGTGCCGATGAACCCGCTGCTCAAGCCCGAGCAGGTGGCCTACATCGGCCGCGACTGCGACGTGCGTGTGCTCGTCACCTCGCCCGAGCGGCTGGCACTGCTGGCGCCGGTGCTGGCGCAGATGCCGGCGCTGCGCCACGTCGTGCTGACCGACGGCCGGGGTCAGGTCCGGGGTCAGGTCCTCACGGGACCTGACCCCGCCGCCGCCGCACCGACTGAAGCCCGGGGTCAGGTCCTCACGGGACCTGACCCCGCCGCTGCCGCACCGACTGAAGTCCGGGGTCAGGTCCTCATGGGACCTGACCCCGCTGCCGCCGCCGCCGCCGCTCCCGGCGTCACCGTGCTGTCCTGGACCGAGCTGCTGTCGGCCCCGGCGCGCGCGCCGCACCGCGTCATCGACACCGACCTCGTCGCCATCCTCTACACCAGCGGCTCCACCGGCCGGCCCAAGGGCGTGGTGCTGAGCCACCGCAACATGGTGGCCGGTGCCAAGAGCGTGGCCTCGTACCTGGAGAACCATGCCGGCGACACGCTGCTGGCGGCGCTGCCGCTGTCCTTCGACGCCGGCTTCAGCCAGCTGACGACGGCCTTCCACGCCGGCGCGCGCGTGGTGCTGCTGAACTACCTGCTGCCGCGCGACGTGCTGCGCGCGATGGAACGCGAGAAGGTCACCGGCCTGACCGCGGTGCCGCCGCTGTACATCCAGCTGACGCAGCTGGAGTGGCCGCAGGCGATCGGCGAGCAGCTGCGCTACTTCGCCAACACCGGCGGGCGCATGCCGCGCGAGACGCTGGCCGCGCTGCGCGAGCGCGTGCCGCGTGCCAAGCCCTTCCTGATGTACGGCCTGACCGAGGCCTTCCGCTCGACCTACCTGCCGCCCGAGGAGGTGGACCGCCGGCCCGACTCGATCGGCCGCGCGATCCCCAACGCCGAGATCCTGGTGCTGCGCGACGACGGCAGCGAGTGCGCGCCCGACGAGCCCGGCGAGCTGGTGCACCGCGGTGCGCTGGTCGGCCAGGGCTACTGGAACGATCCGGAGAAGACCGCCGAGCGCTACAAGCCGCTGCCGGCGGGCATCGGCGGGCGTGTCGCCGGGCTGCAGATCCCGGAGATCGCGGTCTTCAGCGGCGACACCGTGCGCCGCGACGCCGACGGCTTCCTGTACTTCGTCGGCCGGCGCGACGAGATGATGAAGACCTCGGGCTACCGGGTGAGCCCGACCGAGGTCGAGGAAGTGCTGTACGCGACGAAGCTGGTCGGCGAGTGCGTCGCCTTCGGCGTCGACCACCCGGCGCTGGGCCAGGCGATCCAGGTCATCGCCACCGCGCCCGACGGCAGCGACGCGCTGGACCGCGACGCGCTGCTGGCGCAGTGCCGCCAGCACATGCCGGCGTACATGGTGCCGCACGGCGTCGAGGCCGCGTGCGGCCCGCTGCCGCGCAACCCCAACGGCAAGATCGACCGCAAGCTGCTGGCCACGCAGTGGCTCGAGCGGCAGGGCTGAACTCCGCAGATGAACGAACCGATTCCCCGCGCCGTCCCGGTGCATGCGCCGATGGACCAGTTCCCGGTGCGCGACGGCGAGCTCGTCGTCGGCGGCGAGCGCCTGAGCCTGCTGGCCGCGCGTGTCGGCGCGACGCCGTTCTACGCCGTCGACCGCGGCCTGCTGCGCCGGCGTGTCGCCGAGCTGCGCGCGGCGCTGCCGGCCGGCGTCAAGCTGCACTACGCGATGAAGGCCAACCCGATGCCGGCGCTGGTCGCCTTCATGGCCGGGCTGGTCGACGGCATCGACGTCGCCTCCGGCGGCGAGCTGAAGGTGGCGCTGGATGCCGGTGCCGATGCGGCCGAGGTCAGCTTCGCCGGGCCGGGCAAACGCGACGCCGAGCTGCGCCAGGCGGTGGCGGCGCGGGTGCTGGTCAACGTCGAGTCCGAACGTGAGCTGGCGGTGCTGGCCGCGGCGGCGGCCGAGTTCGGCGTGCCGGCGCGGGTGGCGGTGCGCGTGAACCCCGACTTCGAGCTGAAGGGCTCGGGCATGCGCATGGGGGGTGGCGCGAAACAGTTCGGCGTCGACGCCGACCGCGTGCCGGCGCTGCTGGCGCGCATCGGCGAGCTGGGGCTGGCGTTCGAGGGCTTCCACCTGTTCGCCGGCTCGCAGAACCTGCGCGCCGAGGCGATCTGCGAGGCCCAGCGCCAGTCCTACGAACTCGCGCTGCGGCTGGCCGCGCACGCGCCGGCGCCGCTGCGTTTCCTGAACCTGGGCGGCGGTTTCGGCATCCCGTACTTCCCCGGCGAGACCCGGCTGGACCTGGCGCCGATCGGCGCCAACCTGCAGGCGCTGGCCGAGCGTGCGCGCACCGAGCTGCCCGAGGCCAGCCTCGTCATCGAGCTCGGCCGCTACTTCGTCGGCGAGGCCGGCGTCTATGTCACGCGGGTCGTCGACCGCAAGCTGTCGCGCGGGCAGGTCTTCCTGGTCTGCGACGGCGGCCTGAACCACCACCTCGCGGCCAGCGGCAACTTCGGCCAGGTGGTGCGCAAGAACTATCCGGTGACGGTGGGCAACCGCCTCGGCGACGAGGCCCGCGAGACCGCCACCGCCGTCGGCCCGCTGTGCACCCCGCTGGACCTGCTGGCCGACCGCATGAGCCTGCCCCCGGCCGACGTCGGCGACCTCGTCGTCGTCTTCCAGTCCGGCGCCTACGGCGCCAGCGCCAGCCCGCAGGCCTTCCTCGGCCACGCCCCCGTCACCGAGGTGCTCGTCTAACGGCGGGGTCAGGTCTCTCAAGACCTGACCCCAGCTTACGCCGCCGCTGCCGAACGGGGTCAGGTCTCATAAGACCTGACCCCAGCTTTCTAGGTTCCAGCGCCGCCTACGGACGGGGTCAGGTCTCGTGAGACCTGACCCCAGCTTTCGCGGCCGGTCGCGTCACGGGCTGCCCGACGAGTTGCGCGTACAGCGCACGCGCCTGCCAGCGCTCGTCCTCGCTCGCCGGCGCACGCCCCAGCAGGAAAGCCTGGAGACCATCGTCATCCAGCCAGTCGGGCGCCGGCTCCAGGCCCAGGTGGGCCCGGCAACTGGACCAGCGCCAGTCGGCGGGATGGACCACCAGGCCGCATGCCACCGGATTGCGTTCGATGTAGCGGCAGGCGGTGACGAGGTAGTCGTCGCGGTTGACCAGCGATGCGCCGAAGCGGCCCTGGAACAGGTGGCCCGAGATCCTGTGACGTCGGTTGAAGCGCTGCGTGTAGACGCCGTTCAGGTGGCGCATGAAGCGCGACAGGTTGGCCTCGCGGGTCTGCGCGACGAGATGGACATGGTTGCCCATCTGGCAGTAGGCCAGCACGGCGACGTCGAAGCGCCGCGCCGCGTCGCCGAGCACGGCGAGGTGGATGCGGCGGTCGGCGTCGTCGCGGTAGATCGGCTCCTGACGGTTGCCGCGGCTGGTCAGGTGGTAGGTGGCGCCGGGAAACTCGATGCGCAGCGGGCGTGCCATGGCGCGAGGGTGCCGCGGCCGCAGTGCCGATTCCAGCCGCGTTGGGGGCACCCGCAGGGGGGCTGGGGTCAGGTCTCACAAGACCTGACCCCAGCTTTCGCGCAGAAGACGGAAGACGGGGTCAGGTCTCACAAGACCTGACCCCGGGCACGCGACCCCAGCTTTCGTGACCCAGACCACGGGCTGCGCGCGACCCGCAGAAGACGGGGTCAGGTCTTGTGAGACCTGACCCCGGGCTTTATCGGGCTTCCGGTGGTGGTCGCGGCCGACCGCCCCTAGGCGACCCGCCGCCCCGCCTGCCCCTGCAGCCACTGCTCCATCATCATCAGGATCCACACCATCTCGCCGTAGTAGCCGGGGTGCGCCGGCAGCCTGTCGGCGAGCAGGGTCTCGATGAACTCACGGCGCACGATGCCGCGGCCTGCCAGCGACTGCAGGGTGTCGGTGGCGAAGGCCTTCAGCGCCGGGTCGCGCGTGGCCCAGACGCCGAAGGGCAGGCCGAATCCCTGCTTCTTCTTCGTGAGGATCTCATCGGGCAGGAAGCCGCGCAGCGCCTCCTTGAAGAACCAGCGCAGCTTCAGCCCCTTGAGCTTGTACTCGGTGGGCAGGGCCAGCGAGAAGTCGACGACGCCGCGCTCCAGGAACGGGAAGGCGACGGCCACGCCGGCCAGCGAGGTGCTGCCGCAGACCTTGGGCAGATCGCTCTCGGCCAGCGTGTAGCGCCAGTCGTAGGCCAGCATGCGGTTGAGGGCGCCGGCCTCGCCGGCCTCGCGCCAGACGGCGCGCTGGTGGCGCAGCGGCTCCTCGGCGTCGACCTGGGCCAGGAAGTCGGGCGTGAAGACGTCGGCCGTGCCCAGGCGCAGCAGCAGGTTGTACATCTGCATGCGGTCGGGCAGCGGCACCTTGGCCTGCTCGACGTAGCTGCGGCCCTTGCGCGCCAGCGGCAGCGCACCGATCGGCGTGCCCTCCAGCAGCGGCTCCAGCAGCCCGCGGCGCAGCACGCCCGGCACGGTGTCGTACCAGCCGAAGATGCGCTGCTTGGCGTAGCGCGCGTTGCCGCCGTAGAGCTCGTCGCCGCCGTCGCCGGCCAGCAGCCGCGTGACGCCGTCCTCGCGGGCCATCTTCGCGCAGTAGTACGCCGGCAGCGCCGACGAGTTGCCGAACGGCTGGTCGTAGTGGCGGGCCACCTCGGGGATGCTGCGCACCAGGTCGGCCGGCGTCACGTAGTACTCGTGGTGCTCGGTGCCGAAACGCTTGGCGGCGATGCGCGCGAAGGCCATCTCGTCGTAGCCCTCGGCCTCGAAGCCGATCGAGTAGGTGGCGGCGCGCCCGGCGATGTCCTTGATCATGCCGGCCACCGTCGAGCTGTCGGTGCCGCCCGAGAGGAAGCAGCCGGGCTTGCTGCCGTCCAGCTCGCCGGCCACCGCCTCGCGCAGCCGGCTGCGGAAGCCGCGTGCCAGCGCGTCGAAGTCGGGCGCGGCCGGCTCCTCGAAACGCGGCTCCCAGTAGCGCCGGATCTCCAGCGTCTGCCCGTCGTACCAGGCGCAATGCCCCGGCGGCAGGCGGAACACGCCCTGGAACACGGTGTGCGGCGACGGGATGGCGTGGAAATAGAGGTAGTCGTAGATCGCCTGCGACGACAGCGGCGCCGCCGGCTCGGCGGCGGCCAGCGCGTCGGCACGCTCGGCGAACAGCAGCCGCCCGCCGACCAGGCGCCAGCACAGCGAACGCACGGCGAAACGGTCGACGGCGAGGAAGACGCGGCCGCGCGCGTCGGCCAGGCCGACGGCGAACGGGCCGTCGACGCCGGCGGCGGCACGCACCGCGCCGTCCAGGCCGTCGATGGTCGCCGCGGCGCGGTGCCAGGCGGCGGCCTGGCCGTCGCGGCGAGCCAGCTCGGCGAGCTGCGGGTCGGCGAAGCGGGGCTCGCCGACGGCGAGTTCGTGGTCGGGCGCGCGCCGGGCGAGCGGCAGCGTGGTGGTCGTGATCATGCGTGGGCGGGCTGCTGCAGGGCGCCGGGGCGGCGCGCGGCGCCGTCCAGCGGCGCCAGCCTGCAGGGGTGTCGGTATTCGAATCGCGGCGCGAGCGTCTGGCCGTCGAAGCGGCCGCTGTCGACGGCGTCGGCGGGCACGGCGCGCGCGCTGGCCGGGCGGTAGTCCCGGGCCGCCGCGTCGGCGAAGGCGCGGCGGTCGACGCGCGGGTTGTGGCGGTACTCGCCGGGGCCGGCGGCCTCCAGCGCCTCGGCGTCACCGCACAGCAGGTTGTTCAGCGCCCGCAGCTCGACCGTCGCGCCGGGCGCCACGCGCAGGAAGCGGCTGCCGCCGCCGCGCTCGTCGACCAGCGTGTTGTGCACCATCACCAGCGCGTGGCGCGGGCCGCGGTAGCCCTCGGCGCCGAACGAGACCAGGATCGGGTTCTCGGTGGCCGCGCTCTGCTGCACGACGTTGCCGACGACGAGCGCGACGCCGCCGTCGGGGAACTCCAGCTCGTAGCTGGAGCGCCCGCCCGGCTCGTCGGTGAGGCGGTTGTGCAGCACGCGGTTCAGCGCCGCGCGGCTCTTCAGCAGGTGGCCGATGGTGCCGTGGTGCAGCCAGCAGCCGCGCACCAGCAGCGAGCCGATGCGGCCGGCGTAGAGCTGGTGGTTGTGGCCGTCGGGGCGCAGGTTGCGTGCGAACTCGCAGCCCTCGACGGCGAGCTCGGCCTCGGGGTCGTTGCTCGTCAGCAGCCCCATCTCGTTGGCGAAGAAGCCGCAGTCGCGGGCGACGAGGCGGCCGCGCTCGAAGC
Organism: Rubrivivax benzoatilyticus JA2 = ATCC BAA-35; assembly: GCF_000190375.1. Lineage (GTDB taxonomy): Bacteria > Pseudomonadota > Gammaproteobacteria > Burkholderiales > Burkholderiaceae_C > Rubrivivax > Rubrivivax benzoatilyticus. The sequence continues at coordinate 284 of NZ_AEWG01000036.1, read as the reverse complement.
GGATGCCGGCGCCGTTGCGGCCGTCGACGCGGCAGCCCTCGAAGTCGAAGCCCTCGACCTCGAAGTCGCCGCCGCGCAGCACCCAGATCGCCTTGTCCTCGGCGGCGCGGCCGTCGGCGACCAGGCGCACGCGGCCGCCGGCGGCGCGCAGCGTCAGCCGGCGCTGGGTGAAGACGGCGACGTCGCCGCGGTACTCGCCGGCGTCGACCTCGACGACGTCGCCGTCGCGTGCGGCGCGTGCGGCGTCGGCGATGCGCTCGAACGTGCGCCCCGGGCCGACACGC
>NZ_AEWG01000037.1 GCF_000190375.1 Rubrivivax benzoatilyticus JA2 = ATCC BAA-35 | reverse complement strand
CACCCAGGTGCAGGCGGCAGGGCCGCGCCTGGACGAGGCCGCGCCGCGCGACGTGACGATCGAGGAGCTGCTCGACCTGGAGCAGCAGGCCGAGTTCTTCATCGTGCTCGGCCAGGACGAGGCCGCTGTCGACCTGCTGGTGGAGCACCTGCGCGACACCGGCGGCGGCAGCCCGCTGCCCTACCTGAAGCTGCTGGAGATCTACCGCCGCCGTGGCGAGCGCGAGGCCTACGAACGCACGCGCGAGCGTTTCAACCGCCGCTTCAACGGCTACGCGCCCGACTGGGACGCCGACCTGCAGCAGGGCCGTTCGCTGGAGGACTACCCCGGCGTGCTGCCGCGCCTGCAGCAGGTCTGGCCGCGTCCGGTGGACGCGATGGCCGAGCTCGAGGCGCTGCTGTTCCGCAAGTCGCGTGGCGACCTGTTCGAGCTGCCGGCCTACCGCGAGGTGCTGTTCCTGTACTCGCTGGCGCGTGACCTGCTGGACCGCGAGGCGGTCGAGAGCGGTGCCGTCGACCTGCTGCTGCCGCTGGCCGAGACCGACCAGGTCGAGTTCGGCGCGACGTCGCCGCACCCGTACCTGACGCTGGAGCGCGAGTCGGTCTTCGATCCCGGCGTCGTCGAGCCGGTGGCGCCGCCGTCGCTGGACCTGGACCTCAGCGTTCTGGACGCCGAGCCCGACGCTGCGGCGCGCCCGGGCGTCGACCCGGCTCCGCCACGCAGCGACTGAACCGGCGCCCGCAGCGCCGGGCCTAGAGCCGCGCCAGCCGCTCGAGCGCGCGTTCGAGCGTGTCGTCGCGCTTGGCGAAGCACAGCCGCGCGATGCGCTGCTCGAAGCCGCCGTCGTAGAAGGCCGAGATCGGGATCGCCGCGACGCCGACCTCGCGCGTCAGCCAGCGGCAGAACTCGGCTTCGGGCAGGTCCGAAACGGCCGAGTAGTCGACGCTCTGGAAGTAGCTGCCTTCGCAGGGCAGCAGCTTCAGCCGGCTGGCGGCCAGCCCGGCGCGGAACAGGTCGCGCTTGCGCTGGTAGAAGGCCGCCAGGCCGAGGTAGGGCGCCGGGTCGGCGAGGTAACGCGCCAGCGCGTGCTGCATCGGCGTGTTCACCGTGAAGACGTTGAACTGGTGCACCTTGCGGAACTCGGCCGTCAGCGCCGCCGGCGCCGCCACCGTGCCGACCTTCCAGCCGGTGACGTGGAAGGTCTTGCCGAAGCTGGAGACGACGAAGGCGCGCGCCGCCAGCTCGGGGATAGCCGAGGCGCTGACGTGCTCGGCGCCGTCGAACACCATGTGCTCGTAGACCTCGTCGGCGATCAGCAGCACCTCGGTCGGCGCCAGGATCTCGGCCAGGCGCTGCATCTCGGCGCGCGTCCAGACCACCGCCGCCGGGTTGTGCGGCGTGTTGACGATGATCGCGCGGGTGCGCGGCCCGATCGCCGCGGCGATGCGCGCGAAGTCGGGGCGGAACGTGCCCGGCGTCAGCGGCACGCGCACCACGGTGCCGCCGGCCAGCTCGATGTTCGGCGCGTAGCTGTCGTAGCAGGGCTCGAGCACGACGACCTCGTCACCCGGGTGCACGCAGGCCAGCACCGCGGTCAGGATGGCCTGGGTGGCGCCGGCGGTGACGGTGATCTCGCGCTCGGCGTCGTAGGCGCGGCCGTACAGCGCCGCGATCTTGGCCGCGACGGCCTGGCGCAGCGCCGGCACGCCGGCCATCGGCGGGTACTGGTTCAGGCCCTCGCGCATCGCGTCGTTGACGCGGTCCAGCAGCGCCGGGTCGCAGTCGAAGTCGGGGAAGCCCTGGCCGAGGTTGACGGCGCCGCACTCGGCGGCCAGCGCCGACATCACGCTGAAGATCGTCGTGCCGACGTTCGGCAGGCGGCTGGGCAGGTGCGGGGTGCGGGGTGCGGTCATCAGAGGTCGTAGTCGCTGCCTTCGCCGGCCATCGCGCGCTGCACGAGCGAGGCGGTCAGGCGGTCGGACAGCTGTTCGGCGAAGGCGTAGACGAAGTGGCGCAGGTAGGCGCCGCGCTTGAAGGCCACGCGCGTGACGTTGGCGCCGAAGAGCTGGCCCAGCGGGCGCCAGACGAGGTCGCCGCCGGGCGGGTCCTCGCGCACCGCGGTCTCGGCGACGATGCCGACACCCAGCCCGAGGCGCACGTAGGTCTTGATGACGTCGGAGTCGATCGCCTCCAGCGCCACCGAAGGCTTGAGCCGGGCGCGTGTGAAGGCCTGGTCGATGCGCGTGCGGCCCGAGACGGTGGCGTGGTAGAGCACCAGCGGCTCGGCGGCCAGCTGCTCCAGCGTGATGCGCTCCACGCTGGCCAGCGGGTGATCCGGCGGCACCACCATCACGTGCTGCCATTCGTAGCAGGGCAGGGTGACGAGGTCGTCGTAGTGGGACAGCGCCTCGGTCGCCAGGCCGATCTCGGCGACGTCGTCCAGCAGCATGCGCGCCACCTGCTCGGGCATGCCCTGGTGCAGCACGACCTGCACCTTGGGGAAACGCTTGCGCAGCTGGGCCACCGGCCCGGGCAGGAAGTAGCGCGCCTGGGTGTGCGTCGTCGCGATCGACAGCGTGCCCGCGTCCTGCTTGGAGAACTGCTCGCCGATGCGCTTGAGGTTGCTGACCTCGCGCATGATGATCTCGATCGACTTCAGCACCTCCTGGCCGGGCTCGGTGACGCGGCGCAGGCGCTTGCCGTGGCGGGCGAAGATGTCGACGCCGAGCTCTTCCTCGAGTTCGAGGATCGCCTTGCTGATGCCGGGCTGCGAGGTGAACAGCGCCTTGGCGGTCTCGGTGAGGTTCAGGTTGCGGCGCACCGCCTCCTGGACGAATCGGAACTGGTGCAGGTTCATCCAGGCCTCGTCATGGGTCAGGTGCCGAGCGCACGCGCGGCTGCCGCGGCCATCGCGGCGACGACTTCCGGCGCTTCGCCGACGGCCGGCTGCAGCGTGAAGCGTGTGCCCGGGTGGCGTTCGGCCAGGGCCTGCAGCAGGCCCGGCACGTCGCGGCGCACATGGCCGCCGGCGCCCAGGAACAGCGGCACGACGGCGACCTCGGTGCAGCCCGCGGCGGCCAGCTCGTCGCCGGCGCTCGCCAGGTCCGGCGCCATGAACTCCAGGAAGGCCAGACGCACCGCGACACCGGGGCGCGCGGCGCGCACCTGGGCGGCGACGGCCTCGAAAGGCTCGGCCCAGCGCGGGTCGCGTGCACCGTGGGCGAAGAGGATCAGGCCGCGGCTCATCGGTAGCGCACCAGCCAGGTGAAGGCGGCCAGCGACATCAGCAGGTACAGCAGGCTGGGCGTGGCCGCGGCGATCCAGGGGGTCCAGTCGCGCAGCAGCCCGACGTGGCCGGCGAGGTTGTTCAGCAGCACGAAGCTGATGCCCAGCATGATGCCGCCGAAGACCTTCAGGCTGACGCTGCCGGCGCGTGCGTGCAGGTAGGCGAAGGGCAGGGCCAGCGCCGTCATCACCAGGCAGGCCAGCGGGTACAGCGCCTTCTTCCAGAACAGGATCTCGTAGCTCTGCGTGGCCTGCGCCTGGTCCGACAGGTGCACGCTGTAGCGCCACAGGTCGGCGGTGGTCATGGTCTCGCGCGGCATGACCGCGGCGGCGACGACCTCGGGCGTCAGCGTGCTGGCCCAGCGCAGCTCGGGCAGGCGCTGCTCGACGACGCCGGCAGGCTCGCGCAGGCGCACGTCGGGCCAGCGCGTGACCTCGGCCTCCGACAGCGTCCAGGTGCCGTCGGCGGCGACGGTGCCGGTCTTTGCCGCGATGCGCACCGACAGCCGTCCGTCGGCGTCGAACTCGAAGATGCGGATGCCGCTCAGGCGCCCGTCGGGCGTCGTGCCGGCGAGGTTGACCGAGTAGCTGCGCTCGCCCTCGGGCGTCATGCGCTTCTCCTTCAGCCAGGCGCCGGTGCGCCCGACGCGCATGCCGCCGGCGGCCAGGGCCTTGACGGCCACGGCCTTGCGCTCGGCCACCGGCACGACGTAGTCGCCGACGGCGAAGGTGATGGCGCCGAAGACGACGCCCAGCACCGCCAGCAGCGACAGCGCCCGGCCCGGCCCCAGGCCGCCGGTGCGCAGGATCGTGAACTCGGAGGACTGAGCCAGCCGCGCCAGCGAATAGATCGTGCCGATCAGCACCGCGATCGGCATCAGCTCGTAGAAGTGGCCGGGCAGCTCCAGCAGCGCGGACATCACCGCGACGCCGGTGGTGCGCCCGGCGCGGCCGACGTTGCCCATCTTCTCGACCAGGTCGATGAAGAAGAACAGCGACAGGAAGGCCAGCGCGACGAAGACCACCGAGGCGACGATGTCGCGGTAGAGCAGGCGGCGGACGGTTCTCATGCCTGGGCTCCCCGGCGGCGTCCCCAGGCGAACACGGCGGCATGGTCGCGCCACCACAGCAAGCCCAGCGCGATCGCGAAGGCGCTGCCGTGCACGACGGCCAGCGCCGCGCCCATGCCCAGGCGGCCGCTGGCCACCCAGGCCTGGGACAGGTTGATGAGGTTGAAGTAGACGACGAAGCCGAGCAGCGCCAGCAGCAGGTTCCAGTTGCTCGCGCGCCGCGGGTTCGTCGCCGCCAGGCCGATGCCCAGCAGCAGCATGTTGCCGGCGCCGGTCAGCAGGCCGAAGCGCCAGGTCAGCTCGCCCTGGTTGGGGCGGGTCGGGTCCTGCAGCAGGTCCAGCGTGTCCATCGCCTTCGGCGGCTGGCGCTCGGCTTCGCGGGCACGCTTCTCGTCGGCCAGGACGCGGTAGGTCTCGAAGCTCGACTGCGCCTTCTCGCCGGTCTTCAGGTCGACGTCGTTGCGCTGGCCGCGCTCGAGCACGACGAAGCGGTCGTCGCCGTCGCGTTCGAGCCGGCCGCTGCGCGCCGAGGTGACGCTCTCGGTCTCGCCGGTCTGGGCGACGATGAAGACGTTGCGCGCGTCGGCGCCTTCGCGCGTGTCGCGCTCGATGAAGAAGACGCGGCTGCCGTCGCTGGAGGTCTGGAAGACGCCGGGCGTCACGCGCGACAGGTCCGATCGCTGCTCGTAGCGCTGGCGCAGCTCGAGGCTGTTGCGGTTGCCCCAGGGCCAGACGAAGAGCAGCAGCGCGGCGATGACCAGCAGCACCGGCCAGCTCGTGCGCAGCACCGGCCGCACGAAGCGCGACAGGCCGATGCCGCCGGCGAACCAGATCACCATCTCGCTGTCGCGGTACATGCGCCCGAGCGTCACGACGACGGCGACGAACAGCGACAGCGCGAGCATCGTCGGCAGATGGCCCAGCGCGACGTAGCCCAGCAGCAGCACGACGTCCTGCGGGGCGACGACGCCGCCGGCCGCCTGGCCGATCGTGCGGATCAGGAACATCGTCAGCACGATGGTCAGGATCACGACGAGGGTGGCGCCGAAGGTCCGCGCCAGCTCGCGACGCACAGTTGAATCGAATAACATCCGCGGCTCTTCTGAATGGGGGTAATTATGGACTTCAAGACGCAGGTTGCAGGTTCGGCAGGCTGGGGCGCCACGAGCGCCGACGCGCTGCTGGTCGTGCTGGCCGGCGCGTCGCTGCCGCAAGGACTGCCCAAGGCTGTCGCGGCGGTGCTGGAGAGCGCGGTCGAGGCCGGTGACTTCGTGTTCAAGCCGGGTCATGTGTTCTATGCCCACCGCGTGTCGGGCCTGAAGGCCGCCCGCCTGGCCGTCGTCGCCGCCGGCGAGACCGCCAGCGCCAAGGCGCTGCGCAAGGCCGTCGCCGCGGGCGTCGCCGCGCTGAAGAGCGGCGGCACGAAGGACCTGGCGATCGCCACGGTCGGCTTCGAGGCGCTGGAGGCCGCGCACGGCGAGGCCGTCGTCGCCGCCGTCGCCGACACCCTGTACGTCTACCGCGCGACCAAGCCCAGCGCGCCGGCCGCGCCCAAGCTGGCGTCGGTGACGCTGGTCTGCACCAAGGCCGAAGCCGCTGCCGTCGACGAAGGCCTGCGCATCGGCCGTGCCGTCGCCGCCGGCGTCGAGCTGGCGCGCGAGTGCGCCAACCGCCCGGGCAACCACTGCACGCCGACCTACCTCGCGCAGACTGCCAAGTCGCTGGGCAAGGAACACGGCCTGAAGGTCGAGGTGCTCGAGCGCAAGGACGTCGAGAAGCTGGGCATGGGCGCCTTCCTGGCCGTCGCCCAGGGCTCCGACGAGCCGCTGAAGTTCATCGTCGCGCGCTGGCAGGGCGCGGCCAAGACCGAGGCGCCGGTGGTGCTGGTCGGCAAGGGCATCACCTTCGACTCCGGCGGCATCTCGATCAAGCCGTCGGCCGAGATGGACGAGATGAAGTTCGACATGGGCGGCGCTGCCAGCGTGCTGGGCACGATGCGCGCCGTCGCCGAGCTGGGCCTGAAGCTCAACGTCGTGGCCATCGTGCCGGCCTGCGAGAACCTGCCCAGCGGCCGCGCCGTGAAGCCGGGCGACGTCGTCACCAGCCTGTCGGGCCAGACGATCGAGATCCTCAACACCGACGCCGAGGGCCGGCTGATCCTGTGCGACGCGCTGACCTACGCCGAGCGCTTCAAGCCCGCGGCCATCGTCGACGTCGCGACGCTGACCGGCGCCTGCGTCATCGCGCTGGGCCACCACCGCTCGGGCCTCTTCAGCCCGGACGACGCGCTCGCTGCCGAGCTGCTGGCCGCCGGCGAGGCCGCGGCCGACCCGGCCTGGCGCCTGCCGCTGGACGAGGAGTACGACGACGGCCTGAAGAGCAGCTTCGCCGACATGGGCAACGTCGGCCCGCGTGCCGGCGGCTCGATCACGGCGGCGATGTTCCTCAAGCGCTTCACCGCCAACCAGCGCTGGGCGCACCTGGACATCGCCGGCACGGCCTGGAAGTCGGGCGCCGCCAAGGGCGCCACCGGCCGCCCGGTGCCGCTGCTGACGCACTTCCTGCTGCAGCGCGCCGCCGCGCGCTGACCCGGCGCGGGGCCGTGGCCGAGGTCGTCTTCCACACCGGCATCGCCGAGCCTCTGGGCTTCGCGTGCCGGCTGCTGCGAAAGGCCTGCCGCCAGGGCGCGCGTGTCGTCGTCACCGCGCCCGGGCCCACGCTCGCGGCGCTGGACCGCGCGCTGTGGACCTTCGACGAACGCGACTTCGTGCCCCACCTGCGCGTGAGCGCGGCCAACGCCGGGACGGCGCAGGCCGCGCGCACGCCGATTTGGCTGGTCGACGGCGAACCGCCCGACCAGGCCCCCGACATCCTCGTCAACCTGGGCGCCGAGGTGCCGGCCTCGACTGCACGCTTTTCGCGCGTCATCGAGATCGTCGGTGACGGCCCGGACGAAGCCGGTGCAGCGCGGGAGCGCTGGCGCACCTGGAAAGCGCACGGATGGGCGCCGACGCACCATTCGGCAGCGAATAACTAGGCATTTACCCTGTATTCACAGGGCACGGCTGTTGCGTTGTGGCGGGACTGAAACGCCGCTTGTCGTCCGCGGGCTGTCACGGAGTCGGCCGCAGGCGCTTTTCGAGTATTGTTCCAACGCTTACATCCTTAGTGTCGAGATATTCGACAACCTTCACCGGAGGCTCTCCAGCATGCAATTCAAGCTCAATGTGGTCGTCGGCGCGGCCGCCATCCTGATGACCGGCGCGGTGTACGCCCAGGACGTGGTCGTCAAGATCGGCCACGTCGGCCCGACCAGCGGTGGCATCGCGCACCTGGGCAAGGACAACGAGAACGGCGCCCGCATGGCCATCGACGAGCTCAACGCCAAGGGCGCGACGATCGGCGGCAAGAAGGTCAAGTGGGAACTGCTGGCCGAAGACGATGCGGCCGACCCGAAGCAAGGCACCGCCGCGGCGCAGAAGCTCGTCGACAGCAAGGTCAACGGCGTCATCGGCCACCTGAACTCGGGCACCACGATCCCGGCCTCGAAGATCTACTCGGACGCCGGCATTCCGCAGATCAGCCCGTCGGCCACCAACCCGAAGTACACGCGTAACGGCTACAAGACGACCTTCCGTGTCGTCGCCGACGACGTGCACCTGGGCGGCACGCTCGGCAAGTACGCCGTCACCGAACTCAAGGGCAAGAACATCGCCGTCATCGACGACCGCACCGCCTACGGCCAGGGCGTCGCCGAAGAGTTCGCCAAGGGCGTGAAGGCTGCCGGCGGCAACGTCGTCGGCCGCGAGTTCACGAACGACAAGGCGACCGACTTCACCGCCATCCTGACCGGCTTGAAGGCCAAGAAGCCCGACGTCATCTTCTTCGGCGGCATGGACGCCGTGGCCGGCCCGATGCTGCGCCAGATGAAGCAGCTGGGCATCACCGCCAAGTTCATGGGCGGCGACGGCATCTGCTCGGGCGAGCTGCCCAAGCTGGCCGCCGGCACGATGGCCGACAGCCAGGTCTTCTGCGCCGAAGCCGGCGGTGTCGACGGCTCGGGCAAGGTCAAGCTCGACAAGTTCAAGGCCGACTTCAAGAAGAAGTTCAACGCCGACGTCCAGATCTACGCCCCGTACGTCTACGACGCCACGATGGTGATGGCCGACGCGATGATCAAGGCCGGCTCCGCCGACCCGGCCAAGTACCTGCCGGTGCTGGCCAAGACCTCCGGCTACGAAGGCGTGACCGGCACGATCGCCTTCGACGAGAAGGGCGACATCAAGAACGGCGCCCTGACGCTCTACACCTACAAGGCGGGCAAGCGCGAGCAGATCGCCGTCGTGCGCTGAGTCTTCTCCGCGCAGACACGAAGGGCGCCCTCGGGCGCCCTTTTTCGTGGCGCTGGCGCCGCCTCAGGCGGCCGGCAGGCGCCCGTACAGGCGGCTGAACTCCAGCAGCCGGCGCCCGTGCCAGGGCTGCACGTCGTGCCACTGGAAGCGCCAGCGCCAGCAGCCTTCCTGGGCGCCGGGGCGGTTCATGCGGTGTTCACTGCCCAGGCCGAGCACGTCCTGCATCGGGTGGATCGCGGTGTCGGCGACGCTCATGCTGGCGGCGCGGATCAGCGTCCACGGCATGTCGTGGCCGTCGACGCCGCAGTAGCCGCGTGCGAAGTGGCGCTCGGCGTCCGAGGCGCCGGCCCACCAGCCGGCGACGGTGTCGTTGTCGTGCGTGCCGGTGTAGACCACGGCGTCGTGTTCGTGGTGGTGCGGCAGGTAGCGGTTGCCGGCGTCGCCGCCGAACGCGAACTGCAGGATCAGCATGCCGGGCAGCTCGAAGCGCCGGCGCAGCGCCTCGACGTCGGGCGTGATCACGCCCAGGTCCTCGGCCAGCAGCGGCAGCGTGCCCAGCGCCTGCTGCACGGCCTCGAACAGCGCCGCGCCGGGCCCCGGCACCCAGCGGCCGTTGACCGCCGTCGGCTCCGCGGCCGGGATCTCCCAGTGCGCCGCGAAACCGCGGAAGTGGTCGATGCGCACGATGTCGACGAGCTCGAGCGTTCGCCGCAGGCGCTCGATCCACCACGCGTAGCCTTCGGCGGCGTGCGCGCTCCAGCGGTACAGCGGGTTGCCCCAGCGCTGGCCGGTGGCGCTGAAGAAGTCCGGCGGCACGCCGGCGACGACGGTCGGCCGGCCTTCGGCGTCGAGCTCGAAGAGCTCGGGCCGGGCCCAGACGTCGGCGCTGTGGTGGGCGATGAAGATCGGCGCGTCGCCGACGATCTTCACGCCCTTGCGCGCGGCGTACGCGCGCAGCTGCGCCCACTGGCGGAAGAAGCTCCACTGGCAGAAGCGCCAGAAGCCGATGCGCTCGGCATGCGTGCGCCGTGCGGCAGACAGCGCGCCGGGGCGGCGCAGCGCCAGGCCCGGGGCCCAGTCGCACCAGTCGGCGCCCTGGTGCGCCTCGCTCAGCGCCATGAACAGCGCGTAGTCGTCGAGCCAGGCGCGCTGCGACTCGCAGAAGGCGTCGAAGGCTTCGCGCTGCTCGTCGCCGGCCGCCGCGGCGAAACGCCCCGCGGCGCGTGCCAGCCGCTCCATGCGGAAGGCCCCGACGCGGCCGTAGTCGACGTGGGTCGCGAACAGGCCGGAGGTCGCCTCGATGTCGGCGGCATCCAGCCAGCCCTGGGTGTGCAGCTCGCCCAGGTCGATCAGCAGCACGTTGCCGGCGAAGGCCGACGGGCTCATGTACGGCGAGTCGCCGGGGCCGATGCCGCCCAGCGGCAGCACCTGCCACAACTGCTGGCCGGCACCCGCGAGCCAGTCGACGAAGTGATAGGCCGCCGGCCCCAGGTCGCCCGAGCCGTGCGGGCCGGGCAGCGACGTGGGGTGCAGGAGGATGCCGCTGGATCGGGGCAGGCGCATGGTGTCCTCCGCGTCAGGTGGCCGCGGCGTTGCGCAGCAGCACGAGGCTGCGTGCGCGCAGCGGGAAGTCGACGTCGCCGCCGCGCCAGTGGCTGCGGCCGTCGGCCTCGGCGGTGTCGAGCTCGGCGTGCCAGTCGCCCGGCGGGAGCCGGAAACCGGTGTCGGCGTCGACGGCGTTGACCAGCAGCAGCAGCGGCGAGTCGGTGCGCCCGGGCGCGCCGATGTAGGCGCCGAGCACACGCGAGACGCGGTCGTTCCAGTCGGCCAGCGACATCACCTGGCCGTCGCGGCGCAGCCAGCTGAGGTCGTGGCGGCCGCGCATGTCCTGCAGCCCGGTGTACCAGCGCTGGGCCAGCGGCAGGTAGCGCCGCCTGAGCGCGATGACGTGGGCGGTGAAGGCGATCAGCGACTCGTCGGCGCGGCTCCAGTCGATCCAGGTGGTCTCGTTGTCCTGGCAGTAGGGGTTGTTGTTGCCGTGCTGGGTGTGGCCGAGCTCGTCGCCGGCGGCGAGCATCGGCGTGCCCTGCGACAGCAGCGCCGTGGCCAGCAGCGCGCGCTGCAGCCGCTGGCGCAGGCGCAGCACGTCGGGGTCGTCGGTCGGGCCCTCGACGCCGCAGTTCCAGCTGAGGTTGTGGCCGTGGCCGTCGCGGTTGCCCTCGAGGTTGGCCTCGTTGTGGCGGAAGTCGTAGGACACCAGGTCGGCGAGCGTGAAGCCGTCGTGCGAGACGACGTAGTTCACCGACTCGGCGGGCGGCCGCCGCCGCGCCTGGAAGATGTCCGACGAGCCGGCCAGGCGCAGCGCGAGTTCGCCGCGCGTGCAGTCGCCGCCGAGCCAGAAGGCGCGTGTGCAGTCGCGGAAGCGGTCGTTCCACTCCAGCCAGTCGCTCGGGAAGTGGCCGAGCTGGTAGCCGCCCGGGCCGATGTCCCAGGGCTCGGCGATCAGCTTGGCGCCGGCGAGCACCGGGTCCTGGGCCAGTGTCTTGAAGAAGGCGCCCGAGGCCTCGAAACCCCAGTCGCCGCGCGCCAGCACCGGCGCGAGGTCGAAGCGGAAGCCGTCGACATGCATCTCCTGCACCCAGTAGCGCAGGCTGTCGAGCACCATCTGCAGCACGCGCGGGTGGCGCAGGTCCAGCGCGTTGCCGGTGCCGGTGATGTTCTCGTAGGCCGAGCGTTGCTCGGCCGGCAACCGGTACCAGCTGGCGTTGTCCAGCCCGCGCCAGCTGATCGTCGGGCCGCGTTCGTCGCTCTCGGCGGTGTGGTTGAAGACGACGTCGAGGATGACCTCGATGCCCGCGGCGTGCAGCCGCCGCACCATCGTGCGGAACTCGTCGCGCGGGTGGCCGGTGGCGGCATAACGCGGCTCGGGGCAGAAGAAGCCGACGGTGTTGTAGCCCCAGTAGTTGCTGAGCCCGCCGGCGACCAGCCGCTGCTCGTCCAGGTGCTGGTGCACCGGCAGCAGCTCGACCGCGGTGACGCCCAGCCGGCGCAGGTGGCTGATCGCGGCGTCCGAGGCCAGCCCGGCGTAGCTGCCGCGCACCGCCTCGGGCACGCCGGGCATGCGCCGCGTGAAGCCCTTGACGTGCAGCTCGTAGATCACGGTGTCGGCCAGCGGCGTGCGCGGGTGGCGGTCGCCGTGCCAGTCATAGTGGTCGTGCACGACACGCGCCTTCAGCGCCTGGCGCGCGTTGTCCTGCAGGTCCAGGTCGGCCGGGTGCTCGAGGTCGTTGGCGAAGTGCGGGCCGCTCCAGTCGAAGCGGCCGACGATCTCGCGCGCCCAGGGGTCCAGCAGCACCTTGTGCGGGTTGAAGCGGTGGCCGCGTTCGGGGCGCCAGGGGCCGTGCACACGCAGGCCGTAGATCAGCCCCGGCTTGGCGCCCGGCAGGTAGCCGTGCCAGATGTCGCTGCTTTGCGCCGGCAGCGCCGCGCGTGCGATCTCGTGCGCCCCCTCGGCGTCGAACAGGCACAGCTCGACGGCGCTGGCGTGCGCCGAGAAGACGGCGAAGTTGACGCCCTGGCCGTCCCAGCTCGCGCCCAGCGGCCACGAGCGGCCGGCCTGGAGCATGCCGGTCAGGCGGTCCATTCGAAGAACACCGTGGCCAGCGGCGGGATCGTCACCACGATGGACTGGTCGCGGCCCTGCCAGGGCTGCGGCTCGCTGGCCGCGGCGCCGAACGGCGTGCCGACGTTGCCGCCGCCGTAGTAGCCGGAGTCGGTGTTCAGCCGTTCGACCCAGCGCCCGGCGGCCGGCACGCCGACGCGGTAGGCGTGGCGCACGACCGGCGTGAAGTTGCTGACGACCAGCATCAGCTGGCCGTCGCGGCCGCGGCGCACGAAGCTCAGCAGGCTCTCGTCGGCGGCGTCGTGGCAGATCCACTCGAAGCCGTCGCCGCTGAAGTCGCGCGTGTACAGCGCCGGGCTGCCACGGTAGAGGCGGTTGAGGTCGCGCACCAGGCGCTGCGTGCCGGCGTGGTGGTCGTCCGCCAGCAGGTGCCAGTCCAGGCTCTGGTCGTGGTTCCACTCGGCCTGCTGGGCGAACTCGCCGCCCATGAACAGCAGCTTCTTGCCCGGGTGGCCCCACATGAAACCGTAGTAGGCGCGCAGGTTGGCGAACTTCTGCCAGCGGTCGCCCGGCATCTTGCCCAGCAGCGAGCCCTTGCCGTGCACGACCTCGTCGTGCGAGAGCGGCAGGATGAAGTTCTCGTGGAAGGCGTAGACCAGGCCGAAGGTCATCTCGCCGTGGTGGAAGCGGCGGTGCACCGGCTCGCGCGACATGTACTGCAGCGTGTCGTGCATCCAGCCCATGTTCCACTTGTAGTGGAAGCCCAGGCCGCCGGCGTAGGTCGGCCGCGAGACGGCCGGGAAGGCGGTCGACTCCTCGGCGATCGTCACCGCCTGCGCGCGCTCGTTGCCGATGACCTCGTTGGTGCGCCTGACGAAGGCGATGGCCTCGAGGTTCTCGCGCCCGCCGTGCACGTTGGGAATCCACTCGCCGGCCTTGCGGCTGTAGTCGCGGTAGAGCATCGAGGCCACCGCGTCGACACGCAGGCCGTCGACGCCGTAGCGCTCCAGCCAGTACAGGGCGCTGCCGACGAGGAAGTTGCGCACCTCGGTGCGGCCGTAGTTGTAGATCAGCGAGTTCCAGTCGTTGTGGAAGCCTTCGCGCGGGTCGGCGTACTCGTAGAGGTGGGTGCCGTCGAACTGCGCCAGGCCGTGGGAGTCGCCGGGGAAGTGCGCCGGCACCCAGTCCAGCAGCACGCCGATGCCGGCCTCGTGGGCGCGATCGACGAAGCGGCGGAAGCCTGCGGCGTCGCCGAAGCGCGAGGTCGGCGCGTACATCCCGAGCGGCTGGTAGCCCCAGGAGCCGTCGAACGGGTGTTCGCTGATCGGCAGCAGTTCCAGGTGCGTGAAGCCCATGTCCTGGGCGTAGGCGATCAGCTCGTCGGCGAGCTCGTCCCAGTTCAGCCAGCGGTTGCCGTCCTCGGGCCGGCGCCGCCAGCTGCCCAGATGGACCTCGTAGATCGACAGCGGCGCGTCGAGTGCGTTGGCGTGCTGGCGCTGCGACGACGGCGCCACCGGCAGCGGCATGGGGGACACGACGCTGGCCGTCGCCGGGCGCAGCTCGGACTGGCGTGCGTACGGGTCGGCCTTCTGCGGCAGCCGCTCGCCCGAGCGCGACACGATCTCGAACTTGTAGCGTGCGCCGGCGCCGACGCCGGGCAGGAACAGCTCCCAGACGCCGCACTCGCGCCGCAGCCGCATCGGGTGGCGGCGGCCGTCCCAGAAGTTGAAGTCGCCGACGACCGAGACGCGCTCGGCGTTGGGCGCCCAGACCGCGAACGCGGTGCCGTCGACACCGTCGAAGGTGCGCGGCGTCGCGCCCAGCACCTCGAAGGGCCGCAGGTGCGAGCCTTCGCCGAGCAGCCAGACGTCCATCTCGCCGAGCACGGCGCCGAAGCGGTACGGGTCCTCGATGACCGCGGTGCTGCCGTCATGCCAGGTCACGCCCAGGCGGTAGTGGCCGCCGTTGCGCAGCTTGCCTTCAAAGAAGCCGTCGGGGTGGCGCAGCGCGAGCTTGCCGCGTTTGCCGCCCTTGACGCCCAGCGCCTCGACCGCCGCCGCACCCGGCAGGAAGGCCCGGACCCAGGTCGTTCCCGCCTCGTCGGCATGCGGCCCGAGCACCGAGAACGGATCGCCGTGGCGCCCGCTGCAGACCAGATCGACGACATGGGGCTCGAGCATCAAGACGCTTTCTCCTCGGACGGGCGGGGCAGCGGGGCGATCATCGCGCCCCTCGGTGACGGTCTATCGGTCGGTCGGCAGCTTCCAGACCTCCCGGGCGTATTCGGCGATCGTACGGTCTGACGAGAACGTGCCCATCCCGGCGACGTTGGCGATCGCCTTGCGCGCCCAGGCATCGCGGTCGCGGTACAGCGTGTCGACCCGGGCCTGCGCCTCGCAGTAGGCGTCGAAGTCGGCGAGCAGCAGGTAGTGGTCGCCGCCCCACAGCAGCGAGTCGACGAGGCCGCGGTAGCGCGCCGGCTCGTCGGGCGAGAAGGCGCCACCGGCGATCGCGTCGAGCACCGCCTTGAGCTTCGGGTTGCCCTCGTAGAGGCGCAGCGGCTGGTAGCCGGCGGCGCGCGTGGCCTCCACCTCGGGCGTCTTCAGGCCGAAGATGAAGATGTTGTCGTCGCCGACGTTCTCGCGGATCTCGATGTTGGCGCCGTCGTCGGTGCCGACGGTCAGCGCGCCGTTCATCGCCAGCTTCATGTTGCCGGTGCCCGAGGCCTCGGTGCCGGCGGTGGAGATCTGCTCGGAGACGTCGGCGCCGGGCATGATGACCTCGGCCACCGAGACGCCGTAGTTCGGCACGAACACCACCTTCAGCCGGCCGCGCAGCCGCGGGTCGTGGTTGACGACCGCGCCGACGTCGTTGATCAGCCGGATGATGTTCTTGGCCATCGCGTAGCTGGACGCCGCCTTGCCGGCGAAGATCGCCGTGCGCGCCACCCAGTCGGCCTCGGGGTCGGCCAGCATCGCCTGGTAGCGCGCGACGATCTGCAGCACGTTGAGCAGCTGGCGCTTGTACTCGTGGATGCGCTTGACCTGGACGTCGAACAGGCTGTCCGGGTCGACGACGATGCGCGTGGCGGTGCGGATGTGGTCGGCCAGGCGGACCTTGTTGGCGCGCTTGACGGCCAGGAACTCCTGGCGGAAGGCGGCGTTCTCGGCGTGCGGCGCCAGCTTGGCCAACTGCTCCAGGTGCAGCCGCCAGCCGTCGCCGATCGTGCGGTCCAGCAGCCCGGCCAGCCCCGGGTTGGCCTGCGCCAGCCAGCGCCGCGGCGTCACGCCGTTGGTGATGTTGATGAAACGTTCGGGCCAGAGCCGCGCGAAGTCGGCGAAGATGGTCTCGACCAGCAGCTTCGAGTGCAGCGCCGAGACGCCGTTGACCTTGTGGCTGCCGACCACCGCCAGGTGGGCCATGCGCACGCGGCGTTCGCCGCCCTCGTCGATCAGCGACAGGCGGCGCAGGAAGGCGTCGTCGCCGGGGCGCGCCTCGGCCGCCATCACGAGGAAGTCGTGGTTGATGCGGAAGATGATCTCGAGGTGGCGCGGCAGCACGTGCTGGATCAGCGATACCGGCCAGGTCTCCAGCGCCTCGGGCATCAGCGTGTGGTTGGTGTAGCTGAAGACCTGCTGCGTGATCGCCCAGGCCTCGGCCCAGGCCATGCGCTGTTCGTCGACGAGCAGGCGCATCAGCTCGGCCACGCCGATCGCCGGGTGGGTGTCGTTGAGGTGGATCGCGACCTGCTCGGCGAGGTTGTCCAGCCGGCCGTGTTCGGCGAGGTGGCGGGCGACGATGTCCTGGATCGACGCGCTGGTGAAGAAGTACTCCTGGCGCAGGCGCAGCTCGCGGCCGGCCGGCGTGCTGTCGTTCGGGTAGAGCACCCAGGAGATGTTCTCGAACTGGTTCTTGTACTCGGCGGCGCGCTGGTAGTCGCCGCTGTTGAAGGCGTGCAGGTCGATCTGCGCCGGCGCCACCGCCTTCCACAGCCTGAGCGTGCTGACGCGATCGGTGCCGTGGCCGGGGATCACCATGTCGTAGGCCTTGGCGCTGACCTGGCCGGCGTGGCGCCACACCGGCGCCGCGGCCGGCGACTCGGGGTGCTCGACCCAGCCGCCGAAACGCACCGGGTAGGCCACCGCCTGGCGCGGGAACTCCCACGGCGTGCCGTCCTCGACCCAGGGGTCCGGGTGCTCGACCTGACGCCCGCCGGCGATGGCCTGGGCGAACATGCCGTATTCGTAGCGGATGCCGTAGCCGAAGGAGGGCAGGCCCAGCGTGGCCATCGAGTCCAGGAAACACGCCGCCAGCCGGCCGAGGCCGCCGTTGCCGAGCGCGGCGTCGAGTTCGGTCGCGGCCACGTCCTCGAGCGACGCGGCGTGCTGGCGCGCCGCGGCGGCGGCCTCGCCTTCCATGCCGAGCGCGGCCAGGGCGTTGCCCAGCGTGCGCCCGATCAGGAACTCCATGGACAGGTAGCAGACGCGGCGGGCACGCGCTTTGCGATCGGTCGCATCGGAGGCGACCCAGCGGCGGGACAATGCTTCACGAGCCACCTGCGCGACCGCATGCATGATGTCGGAGTGCGAGGCATCGGCCGGCGTGACGCCGACGGTCGAAAGCAGGTGGCGATCGACCTGGGCTCCGAAACGGTCCGGGGCGGTCGGGGCGGCAGTCGAGGTATTCATGGCGGTCTGCAGCGGTTGGGCGAACACGGGGCCGATGGTGGGCACCGATGCACGCGCCGTGCCGTGCGCGCCCCGCGTGCGGGGGGCGCGTCGGTCACGACGCCTCTTGCCGATCTCTTCATGTAGTAAAACTACAGAAAATGGCGGCCTGCTTTCGGTGTCCGACAACGATTCTAGCCACGCCCAGGCGCCGAAACGTCGGTCCGACAGGGCCTTGGCCGCCTGCGCTCTTCCTCTCCACAAGATCCGGCCCGGTGCTGCGTTGGCCACGTGCCGCCGTCCACCGCATCCCCATTCTGTAATTCCGTTGCTTCAACCGTACGTTCTACCGGCCAGGAGACAGCCATGAAACCGATCGATCCCGCCTCCAGCTTCGACCTTCCGCGACGTTCGATCGCGCTGGTCCTTGCCGGGGGGCGCGGCAGCCGCCTGAAGAACCTCACCGACAACCGCGCCAAACCCGCGGTGTACTTCGGCGGCAAGTTCCGGATCGTCGACTTCGCGCTGTCCAACTGCCTGAACTCGGGCATCCGCCGCATCGGCGTCATCACCCAGTACAAGAGCCACAGCCTGCTGCGCCACCTGCAGCGCGGCTGGGCCTTCCTGAAGTCCGAGATGAACGAGTTCGTCGACCTGCTGCCGGCGCAGCAGCGGGTCGACGAGGAGAGCTGGTACCGCGGCACCGCCGACGCCGTCTACCAGAACCAGGACATCCTGGCGGCCTACAAGGCGGACTACGTCGTGGTGCTGGCCGGCGACCACGTCTACAAGCAGAACTACGCGCTGATGCTGGCCGACCACGTCGCCCAGGGCCGCGAGTGCACCGTCGGCTGCATCGAGGTGCCGCGCATGGAGGCGGTGGGCTTCGGCGTCATGCACGTCGACGACAACCGGCGCATCCTGGACTTCGTCGAGAAGCCGGCCGATCCGCCGCCGATGCCGGGCAAGCCCGACAAGGCGCTGGCCAGCATGGGCATCTACGTCTTCAACGCGCGCTTCCTGTACCGCGAGCTCGAGCGCGACATGGCCGACCCGAACTCGAGCCACGACTTCGGCAAGGACATCATCCCCAAGATGGTGCGCGCCGGCGTTGCCGTGGCGCACCCGTTCGAGCTGAGCTGCGTCGGCACGCGTGCCGGCACCGGCCCGTACTGGCGCGACGTCGGCACGATCGACGCCTACTGGGACGCCAACATCGACCTCACGGCCACCGACCCGCTGCTCAACCTGTACGACACCAACTGGCCGATCTGGACCTACCAGCCGCAGCTGCCGCCGGCGAAGTTCGTGCACAACCAGGACGACCGGCGCGGGCTGGCGATCGAGTCGATGGTCTCCGGCGGTTGCATCGTGTCGGGTGCGGTCTACCGCTCGGTGCTGTTCTCGCAGGTGCGTGTGCACTCGTATGCCGCGGTCAACTGGGCGGTGCTGCTGCCCGGCGTGCAGATCGGGCGCCATGCGCGCGTCACGCGCGTCGTCGTCGACCGCGACTGCGTGATTCCCGACGGCATGGTCATCGGCGAGGACCCGGCGGCCGACGCGGCGCGTTTCTACCGTACCGAATCCGGCATCGTGCTCGTCACGCGGGAGATGCTGCGCGCGCTGCAATGACGACCCCCGCGATGAAGGTGCTGCACGTCGCAGCCGAGGTGTTCCCGCTGGTCAAGACCGGCGGGCTGGCCGACGTGGTGGCCGCGCTGCCGGTGGCCCAGGCGCAGCAGGGCGCGGACGTGCGCCTGCTGCTGCCGGGCCTGCCGGCGATCCTGGACCAGGTCAGCGGCCTGCGCTGCGTCATCGACATCGGCGCCTGCTTCGGCGCGCTGCGTGTGCGCCTGCTGCGCGCGCGGCTGCCCGGCGACGGGCTGGTGGTCTATGTCGTCGAGGCGCCTTACCTCTACAAGCGCGGCGGCAATCCGTACCAGAACGCGCACGGCGAGGAGTGGCCCGACAACCTGCAGCGTTTCGCGCTGCTGGGCTGGATCGCCGCCCACCTGGCCGCCGGCGACGCCGACCCGGACTGGGCGCCCGACGTCGTGCACGCCCACGACTGGCATGCCGCGATGAGCTGCGCCTACATCGCCGACCACGCGGCGACGCCGGCGGCCTCGGTCTACACCGTGCACAACCTGGCCTACCAGGGCCTGTTCCCGATGCACGACTGGGCGACGCTGGGGCTGGCCTCGCGGCTGATGTCGCCGGCCGGCCTGGAGTACCACGGCCAGCTCAGCTTCATGAAGGCCGGGCTGAAGTTCTCCGACCGCGTGACCACGGTCAGCCCGAGCTACGCCCGCGAGATCTCGACGATCGAGTTCGGCTGCGGCCTGGACGGCGTCGTGCGCTCGCGCGCGGCGCAGGTGCGCGGCATCCTCAACGGCATCGACACCGCGGTCTGGAACCCGGCCACCGACCCGGCGATCGCCGCCGTCTACGACGCCGCGCGCCCCGATGGCAAGGCCGCCTGCCGGCGCGCGCTGCAGGCCGAGGCCGGGCTGGACCTCGACGACGCCGCGCTCGTCGTCGCCATCGTCTCGCGCCTGACCTCGCAGAAGGGGCTGGATCTGGTGCTCGCGGCGCTGCCCGAGCTGCTCGCCCAGGGCGTGCAGTTCGCGATCCAGGGCACCGGCGACGCGGCGCTGGAGTCGGCTTTCCGCGCCGCGCAGGACCAGTCCCCGGGGCGGGTGCAGGTCTTCACCGGCTACGACGAGGCGCGGGCCCACCGGCTGATCGCCGGCGCCGACGCGATCGCCGTGCCGTCGCGCTTCGAACCCTGCGGGCTGACCCAGCTCTACGGCCTGCGCTACGGCACGCTGCCGATCGTGCGCCGCGTCGGCGGGCTGGCCGACACGGTGGTCGACGCCAGCGCCGCGGCCGTGGCCGAGGACCGCGCCACCGGCTTCGTCTTCGACGTGCCCAGCCCGCAGGCTTTCGCCCAGGCGGTGCAGCGGGCGCTGGAGGCGCGGCGCCAGCCGGTGCTGTGGGCGCGGCTGCGTGATCGTGCGATGGCCCAGCAGCATTCCTGGGAAGGGCCGGCGCGCGAGTACCTCGCGTTGTACGACGAGGCCCTGGCGCCGCTGCGCGCCGACGGCCGGGCGCGCTGAGCGGCGCGCTCAGGGTCCCGGGTCCGGCCAGCCCAGCAGTTCGGCCAGCCGGCGCACGACCCACCCGGCCTCGGCCGGTGCCAGGCCGGTGTCCTCGGCGCCGGCCACGGCGCGCATGCGCTCGAGCACGTCGGCCTCGGTGATGCCCAGCGCCAGCGGCAGCGTGCGTGCCGGCTCGGCCAGCATCTGGGCCATGTCCTCGCAGAGCTCGTGGCGGTCGGCGATCTCGCGCAGCGGCCGGTCCGCCCGCGTGCGGCCCTCCGGCAGGTACAGCGCGACGAAGGACGGGGGAAGGGCGAAGGAGTCGTTCACTCGGGGGAGGGGTGGCGGGTTCGGGATGGGCCTGAGCCGCCCGCGGCGGCGTCCCTGCCTATGATGGGCCGCACACGCCGCCCATGTCGAGCGATCATGCCCACGCCGCATCACCCGACGCCTCCCCGGCCGCCGGGCAGGTGCTGCCGCTGCGTGTCTTCCTGCGCCGCCTGATCTGGCTGTGCGTCGGGCCGATGCTGCTGCTCGGCGCGGCGATCGCGTTCTACCGCGTGCAGTCCAGCCTCGAGCAGCGCCAGCAGGCGGCCGAACGCATCGTCGCCCGCCTGACGCTGCTGGCCGACCAGATGCTCGAGTCGCGCCTGGCCGGGCTGATGATGCTGGCGCAGGGTGTCGATCCGTCGGCGTCTCTGGACGAGATGCGCCGCCTGGGCGAGAGCTACGCGCGCGGCTACGGCAGCCACGTGCTGCTCGTCGACGCCGACGGCCGGGTTGCGATGAACAGCCGCCTGCCGCAGGACGTCGAGCAGCCGCCGCTGCCGCGGCCGGCGGCGCTGGACGCGGCGCAGGCCGCGCTGCGCGAGGGTCGCCCGGTGGTCGGCAACCTGTTCGTGGGGCCCATCGCCGGGGTGCCGATCGTCAGCGTGGCGGTGCCGCTGCCGCCCGAGCCGGGGCGCAGTCCGCGCCTGCTGCTGAGCACCATCGAGGCGAGCCAGTTCCAGCCCTTGCTCGAACGCCTGCTGCTGCCGCCGGGCTGGTCGCTGGAGCTGCGCGACGCCGCCGGCCAGGCCGTCGCCCGGCGCGGCGAGCCGATCGTCGGCGAAGACGGCCGGCTGCGCAGCGCCGCGCTCGAGCGGGCCTCGTGGACGGCGGTGGTGCGCATCCCGCCGCAGGTGCTGCACGACGCGGTGGCTGCCGAGGCGCTGCCGCTGGTCGCGGGTGTGCTCGGTGCGACGCTGATCGGCGTGCTCGGCGGCACCATCGCCGGGCGCCGGCTCGGCCGCGACGTCGCCTCGCTGGCCGCGCCGGCCGGCACGCCCGAAGCGCAGAGTGGTGTCGCCGAGATCGCCGCCGTGCGTCGCCAGCTCGACGACGCCGCGCAGCGCCGCCGCCTGTCCGAGGACGCGCTGCGCCGCAGCCAGCTGCAGACCCAGCTGTCGATGGACGAGGCGGTGTCGGCTCGCGCCCGTGCCGAGGCCGCCGCCGCCAGCCTGCGCGAGCTCTCGCTGGCCGTCGAGCAGACCTCCAGCAGCATCGTCATCACCGACCCGGAGGCGCGCATCCAGTACGTCAACCAGGCCTTTCTCGACCAGACCGGCTACTCGCGCGAGGAGATCCTGGGCAGCACGCCCGAGCGCCTGCGCTCGGCGCGCACGCCGGCCGACACGGTGGCCTCGCTGTGGCGCACGCTGCAGGCCGGCGAGACCTGGCGCGGCGAGTTCGTCAACCGGCGCAAGGACGGCAGCGAGTACGTCGAGTCGGCCGTCGTCACGCCGCTGCGCTCGCCCGAGGGGCGCGTCACGCACTTCGTTGCCGTCAGCGAGGACATCACCGAGCGGCGGCGGCTGGAGCGCGAACTCGACGGCCACCGCCACCACCTCGAGATGCTGGTGGCCAGCCGCACCGCCGAGCTCGAGGCCGCGCGGGCGCAGGCCGACGCCGCCAGCCAGGCCAAGAGCGCCTTCCTGGCCAACATGAGCCACGAGATCCGCACGCCGCTGAACGCCATCCTCGGCTTCACCCACCTGATGCGCCGCGACGCGCCCGACGCCGTGACCGCCGAGCGCCTGGCGCGTGTGGACGGCGCGGCCCAGCACCTGCTGGCGGTGCTCAACGACATCCTGGACCTGTCCAAGATCGAGGCCGGCCGTCTCGAGCTGCACGAGCACGACTTCTCGCTGCGTGAACTCGTGAGCCGCTGCATCGAGCAGGTGGCCGAGCGCGCGCGCACCAAGGCACTGCGGCTCGAGTCCGATGTCGACGACGTGCCCGACGTGCTGTTCGGCGACTCGATGCGCATCGCGCAGGCGCTGCTCAACCTGCTGAGCAACGCCGTCAAGTTCACCGAGCAGGGCGGCGTGTCGCTGCAGGTGCGGCTGCTCGCGCGCGAGGGCCCGTGGCTGCAGCTCGGCTTCACGGTGGCCGACACCGGCATCGGCATCGAGGCGGCCAAGCTCGGCCAGCTGTTCACCGCCTTCGCCCAGGCCGACGCCACGATGGCGCGGCGCTTCGGCGGCACCGGCCTGGGGCTGGCGATCACGCGCCGGCTGGCGCTGCTGATGGGCGGCGACGTCGCGGTCGACAGCCGCGTCGGCGAGGGCAGCCGCTTCTCGTTCAGCGTGCGGCTGCGGGCCGGCGAGACCGTCGTCGCCACGGCCTGCCCGGCCGTCGACGGCGAGGCCGAACTGCGTCAGCGCCATGCCGGCGCGCGCGTGCTGCTGGCCGAGGACAACCCGGTGAACCAGGAGGTCGGCCGCGAGCTGCTGGAGATGGCCGGCCTGTGCGTCGACGTCGCCGACGACGGCGAGGCGGCGGTGGCCTGCGCTGCGGCCGGCGACTACGCGGCGATTCTGATGGACATGCAGATGCCCGGCGTCGACGGGCTGGAGGCCACGCGCCGCATCCGTGCGCTGCCGGCCCACGCCGCGACGCCGATCGTCGCGATGACGGCCAACGCCTTCGGCGAGGACCGCCAGGCCTGCCTGGACGCCGGCATGGACGACCACGTCGCCAAGCCCGTCGACCCGGCGCAGCTGTACTCGGTGCTGCTGCACTGGCTCGGCCGCCAGGCGGCCGGGCGCGGTTGACCCGTCAGACGGCGGCGGCGAACTCGGGGATGCGCGGCACGACGTCGGCGACCGCACGCGACAGTTCGTCGCGCTCCAGCGGGTCCTGCAGCCGTTCGCGATCGGCGCTCGTCAGCGACTCGTCGTCGCCGCCGAGCAGGGCCAGCGGCACCAGCGCCGGGCCGTAGGCCGGGTCGTCGAACAGCGGTTCCCAGGCCGCGGCGTCCAGGCCGACAGCGGCCAGGAAGCCGATGCACCAGTCTTCGGCGTCGATGATCTCGCCGTCTTCGGTCTCGGCGACGCTGAACACCGGCTGCCAGTCGTCAGGGCGCGTCTTCAGCACGCTCTCGATGGCGTGCAGATGGCGCAGCACGAGGAAGACGACGCGCTTGCGCCGCTTGCCGCTGGCAAACGGTGCGGGCCCGTCGCCGTCGCCGCCCCAGATCACCGGCATCCACTCGCGGGTGTGCAGCCGTGCGAGGCTGCCGGGGCTGACGGCCAGAGCCGTCAGGTAACCGTCGAGCGCCTCGACGTTCATCGCCTCGTCGGCGGGGAGTTCCTGCAGCAGCGCGTCCAGCTCGTCGAGCTCCTCGTCGGCGAGCGGCGTGGTCTGCAGGGAAGGGTCGTATTCGGGATAGTCCACACTAGGGATTGTCCTATGACGCGGGCGGTTTTTGGCGTTGTTGATCAAGCCGGTCGCCGCCGGACGGTGCACGCGTCGTTCCCGCCCGACGCCCGCGTGCCGGCAAACGGACGTCGGCACGGCAAAACGCGGGCTTCGGCAGCACAATCGCCCGCTTTGCCCGACCCCTGATCCGGAGTGCCCGTGCCGAGCGACATCGACATCGCCCAGAACGCCCGCCTGCAACGCATCACCGACCTGGCCC
This sequence comes from Rubrivivax benzoatilyticus JA2 = ATCC BAA-35, assembly GCF_000190375.1. Classification (GTDB taxonomy): domain Bacteria; phylum Pseudomonadota; class Gammaproteobacteria; order Burkholderiales; family Burkholderiaceae_C; genus Rubrivivax; species Rubrivivax benzoatilyticus. The sequence continues at coordinate 11,920 of NZ_AEWG01000037.1, read as the reverse complement.
GCGACCGCCTGGGCATCGCCGACGAGCACCTCGTGCCTTACGGCCACTACAAGGCCAAGCTCTCGCTGGACTACCTGCGCAGCCTGGAGTCGCGTCCCGACGGCAAGCTGGTGCTGGTGACGGCGATCACGCCGACGCCGGCCGGCGAGGGCAAGACGACGACCACCGTCGGCCTCGGCGACGCGCTCAACCGCATCGGCCGCAAGACCATCGTCGCGCTGCGCGAGCCCTCGCTGGGTCCGGTCTTCGGCATGAAGGGCGGGGCCGCCGGCGGCGGCCACGCGCAGGTGGTGCCGATGGAGGACATCAACCTGCACTTCACCGGCGACTTCGCCGCCATCGCGCTGGCCAACAACCTGCTGGCCGCGGCGATCGACAACCACGTGCACCACGGCAATGCGCTGGACATCGACGTGCGCCGCATCGGCTTCAAGCGCGTGATGGACATGAACGACCGCGCGCTGCGCCACATCACCGCCGGCCTCGGCGGCCCGGGCAACGGCGTGCCCCGCGAGGACGGCTTCGACATCGTCGTCGCCAGCGAGGTGATGGCCATCTTCTGCCTGGCCACGTCGCTGGCTGACCTGAAGCAGCGCCTGGGCAACATCGTCGTCGCCGAGACGCGCTCGCGGCTGCCGGTGCGCGCCCGCGATCTGAAGGTGCACGGCGCGATGGCGGTGCTGCTGAAGGACGCCTTCGCGCCCAACCTCGTGCAGACGCTGGAGCACACGCCGGCCATCCTGCACGGCGGCCCGTTCGCCAACATCGCCCACGGCTGCAACTCGGTGCTGGCGACGAAGACGGCGCTGAAGCTCGCCGACGTCGTCGTCACGGAAGCCGGTTTTGGCGCCGACCTGGGCGCCGAGAAGTTCCTCGACATCAAGTGCCGCAAGTCGGGGCTGCGGCCCGACGCGGCGGTCATCGTCGCCACCGTGCGCGCGCTGAAGCACCACGGCGGCGCGGCGCTGGCCGAGCTGGGCCGCGAGGACCTCGGTGCGCTCGAGCGCGGCCTGGACAACCTGCGCCGCCACGTCGACAACGTGCGCGGCGTCTACGGCCTGCCCTGCGTCGTCGCCGTCAACCACTTCAGCGCCGACACCGACGCCGAGCACGCGCTGCTGCGCGAGCGTGTGCGGAGCTGGGGCGTGCCGATCGCGATGGCGCGCCACTGGGCCGAAGGCGGTGCCGGCGCCGAGGACCTGGCGCGCGAGGTCGTGCGCCTGTTCGAGCAGCCGAGCACGCCGCGTTTCGTCTACGACGACGACGACACGCTGTGGGAGAAGCTGCGCAAGGTCGCGACACGCGTCTACGGCGCCGCCGGCGTCGAGGCGCCGGCGGCGGTGCGCGCGCGCATCGAGCACCTGCAGGCCGAGGGTTACGGCCGCTGGCCGATCTGCATCGCCAAGACGCAGTACAGCTTCTCGACCGACGCCAAGCGCCGCGGCGCGCCCGAGGGCCACGTGCTCGACGTGCGCGAGGTGCGCCTGGCCGCCGGCGCCGAGTTCATCGTCATGGTCTGCGGCGACGTGATGACCATGCCCGGGCTGCCCAAGACACCCGCGGCCGAGGTGATCGACCTCACGGAGGACGGGCGCGTCGTCGGTTTATTCTGACCGTCGCTGCGCCATGTCCAACGCCGAACGCCTCTACAAGATCGAGCGCCTGATCCGCCAGCGCGGGCACGTCGCCTTCCAGACGCTGCTCGACGAGCTGGAGGTCTCGCGCGCCACGCTCAAGCGCGACCTGGAGTACCTGCGCAGCCGCCTGGGCGCGCCCATCGTCTACGACCGCGAGCTCAACGGCTACCGGCTCGACGAAGGCGCGCGCGGCACGCGCCACGAGCTGCCCGGCCTGTGGTTCGACGAGCGCGAGCTGTACTCGCTGCTCGCCGCGCACCAGCTGCTGGCCAGCCTGGACGACGACGGCACGCTGGCGCGCCATCTGCAGCCGCTGCTCGAACGCGTGCGCGAGATGATCGGCGGCGCCGAGGACAAGACGCTGATGCAGCGCGTGAGGATCGTCGCCGCGGCGCGCCGTGCGGTGCCGGCGCGCCATTTCGAACGTGTCGCCGAGGCGCTGCTGGAACGCCGCCGGCTGCACCTGCGTTACCTGACCCGCACGCGTGGCGAGCTCGGCGAACGCGAGGTCTCGCCGCAGCGCCTGGTGCACTACCGCAACACCTGGTATCTGGACGCCTGGTGCCACCGCGCCGACGGGCTGCGCCGTTTTGCGCTCGACGCGATGGAGCAGGCCGCGGTGCTGGAGCGCCCGGCGCTCGAGCTGCCGCTTGCGCGTGTGCAGGCCGAGATGGACGCCGGCTACGGCATCTACGCCGGCGGCACGCGGCGCTGGGCGACGGTGGCCTTCGCCGCGTCCGCGGCGGCCTGGGTGAGCCGCGAGGCCTGGCACCCCGAACAGCAGGGGCGCTGGCTGGACGACGGCCGCTACGAGCTGCAGCTGCCCTACACCGACGACACCGAGCTGGTGATGGACCTGATGCGCCACGGCGCCGACGCCGAGGTGCTGTCGCCGCCCGAACTGCGCGCCAAGGTCGCCGCGCGGCTGCGTGCCGCGGCCGCGGTCTACGCCGGCGACGCCCCGTCTTCCTCCAGCACCGCCGCGGGCGGCTCGACGACATGAAGGTCTGCATCCTCGGCGCCGGCGCGATCGGCGGCTTCATCGGCACCCGGCTCGCGGCGCGTGGCCAGGCGCAGATCGCGGCCCTCGCGCGCGGCGCGACGCTGGACGCGCTGCGCCGTCACGGCTGGCGGCTGCAGCAGGGCGGCGAACTGATCCAGGCGCCGTGCGCGGCGGCGTCGGCCGACGCCGCCGAACTCGGTGTCCAGGACCTCGTCGTCATCGCCGTCAAGGGCCCGGCGCTGACCCCGGTCGCGCGCGGCATCGCGCCGCTGATCGGCCCGCGCACCGTCGTGCTGCCGGCGATGAACGGCGTGCCGTGGTGGTTCGGCCACGGTGTCGCCGCGCTCGGTGAGGCACCGCTGGAGTCGGTCGACCCCGGCGGTGTCGTCGGCGCGGCGATCCCGCACGAGGCCGTGCTCGGCTGCGTCGTGCACGCCGCGGCCTTCACCGCCGAGCCCGGCCTCGTCGTGCACAGGATGGGTGCCGGGCTGATCGTCGGCGAGCCGGGCGGCGGCGCCAGTGCGCGTGTCGACACGGTGGCGGCGCTGCTGCGCGACGCCGGCTTCGACGTCACCGCCTCGGCCGACGTGCGCCGCGAGGTCTGGTACAAGCTCTGGGGCAACCTGACGATGAACCCGGTCAGCGCCATCACCGGCGCCACCGCCGACCGTGTGCTCGCCGATCCGCTGGTGCGCGCGTTCTGCTCGCAGGCGATGCAGGAAGCCGCGGCGATCGGCGCGCTCGTCGGCTGCCCGATCGAGCAGACGCCGGAAGACCGGCATGCGATCACCGCCAGGCTCGGCGCCTTCAAGACCTCGATGCTGCAGGACGTCGAAGCCGGCCGGCCGATCGAGCTCGACGCCATCGTCGGCGCGGTGCGTGAACTCGGCCAGCGCCTGGGCCGGCCGACGCCGGCGATCGACGCGCTGTTCGGGCTGACGCGGCTGTTCGCGCGCCAGCGCGGGCTGTACACATGAAAACGCCGGCTCGAGGCCGGCGTTCTGGTGGCTGAGGCGACTCGGGAGGCGCCGCCCGGGCTCAGCGGCGGGCCTGGGCCGCCTCGGCGGCGGCGCGTGCGCTGTCTTCGCGCATGTGCTTCAGGAAATAACGCAAGTAGAACGCGCCCATTCCCAGCGTCACGACGATCACGGCCAGACTCATCAGGCCGACGTCGGTGGAAAAGAGGACGGTCATCGCATTCATGTCAGGGGCTCCTCGGCGGGCTTGATCTGTATTGATCGATGACATTGGGCGCCCGACACAAGGCAAGAAACTTGTCATAACTCAAAGAACGAGCCCAGCTCTCGGACTCGTTCCAGATCCCGCCGCGGCACCCGGCTGGGCCACAATGGCACGATGGACCAGACCCTGCCGGACCCGCGGCGCCGCGAGGCGCTGACCGCTTCCGCCGCCGTCGCGGCACTGCTGCTGGCGCAGGGGCTGTGGCCCCGCCCGGCGGCTGCCGCGTCGCTGTCTCAGGCCTTCGAGGCCCGTTCGCTGGCCGAGCTGAACGCCGCGCTCGGCTGGCCGGCGCCGGTGCCGAGCCCGGCGGTCACGCTTGCCGGCCCGGACATCGCCGAGAACGGCGCCGCCGTCGAGCTGACGCTGGCCACGACGCTGCCCGGCGCACGCCGCCTGCTGCTGCTGGTCGAGAAGAACCCGGCGGTGCTGTCGGCGCTGTTCGAGCTCGGCGAGGCCGTGGTCCCGGAGTTCGTCATCCGCGTCAAGATGGCGCAGTCGTCCAACGTCTGGGCGGTGGCCACCACCGCCGACGGCCGCGTGTTCTACGCGCGCCGGGACATCCGCGTGACGCTCGGCGGCTGCGCCGCCTGAAGGGCAGGACATGGCCAGCGCCCCCATCCTTCTTCGCGCCCAGCTGCAGGGCGAGCGCACCGTCGTGCGCGTGCTGATGGCCCACGAGATGGAGTCCGGCCAGCGCAAGGACGGCGACGGCCGGCCGATCCCGGCCTGGCACATCCAGGACGTCGCCGTGACGCTGGAAGGCCGCCCGGTGCTGACGCTTAGTTTCGGCCCGTCGGTGTCGAAGAACCCCTTCCTGCGTTTCGCGCTCCGGGGCGGCAAGGCCGGCGACCGGGTCGGCGTCTCCTGGGTCGACACACGCGGCGAGCGCCGCAGCGCCGAGGCCGTGATCGCCTGATACGGCGTGGGAGCTTGCTGCGGGTTTCCCCGTAGTTCGCTGGCATAATCGACTACTTCTAGCCCGGCTGGTGGTGAATCCGCAGCCGGGCAGGCCAAAAGCCCGAATGGCATCGGGAGAGCCCGCGCGTCCACCCTTTTCGCGCGGCGCCGAAGGAGCAACCACCCCGGAAACTCTCAGGCACCACGGACCGATGCCCTGGATGAACTCTGAAGAAGCGCCGGCTGCGTGACGTCCGCCGGTGCGCCGAAGGAGCAAACGGCGCCGGGCGGCCGCTGTGAATCTCTCAGGTGTCAGGACAGAGGGGGTGACGCTGCGCAAGGGGCGCGGCGCCGGCATGCCTACGACGTCCTGCTGAGAGACCCGAACATGACTGCCTTCCATCCGCGCCTTTCCCTGCTTGCCCTGGCCTGCGTGGCCGTTTCCGCGTCGGCCGCCGAGCCGATCGTCGTCAAGATCGGCCACGTCGCCGCGCTCAGCGGCCCCGCCGCCCACCTCGGCCGCGACAACGAGAACGGCGTGCGCATGGCGATCCAGGAGCTGAGCGCCAAGGGCGTGCAGATCGGCGGCCGCCCGGTGAAGTTCGAGCTGCTCGCCGAAGACGACGGCGGCGACCCGAAGCAGGGCACCGCGGCGGCGCAGAAGCTCGTCGACAGCAAGGTCAACGGCGTCGTCGGCCACCTGAACTCCGGCACCGCGATCCCGGCCGCACGCATCTACAGCGAAGCCGGCATCCCGCAGATCGCGCCGTCGGTGACCAACCCGCGCTACACCCGCCAGGGCTTCAAGACCACCTTCCGCATGGTCGCCGACGACGCCCAGCTCGGCGGCACGCTGGGCCGCTACGCGGTGCAGACGCTGAAGGCCAAGACCGTCGCCGTCATCGACGACCGCACCGCCTACGGCCAGGGCGTGGCCACCGAGTTCGAGAAGGCCGCCAAGGCCGCCGGCGCGAACATCGTCAAGCGCGAGTTCACCAACGACAAGGCGACCGACTTCACCGGCATCCTCACCGGCATCAAGGCCGCCAAGCCCGACGTCATCTTCTACGGCGGCATGGACGCCGTCGGTGGCCCGATGCTGCGCCAGATGAAGCAGCTCGGCATCACGTCGAAGTTCATGGGCGGCGACGGCGTCTGCACCGCCGAGCTGCCGAAGCTGGCTTCGGGCCAGGTGCCCGACGGCCAGGTGGTCTGCGCGATCGCCGGCGGTGTCGAAGGCGCGCAGAAGCCGGTGATGGACAAGTTCAAGGCCGACTTCAAGAAGAAGTTCGGCACCGAAGTGCAGATCTACTCGCCCTACACCTACGACGCGACCAAGGTGATGGTCGAGGCGATGGTCAAGGCCGGCTCGGCCGACCCGGCGAAGTACCTGCCGGTGCTGGCCAAGATCAGCGTCCCGGGCGTCACCGGCACGATCGCCTTCGACGAGAAGGGCGACATCAAGAACGGCGCGCTGACGCTCTACACCTTCAAGGGCGGCCAGCGCGAAGAGATCGCCGTCGTTCGCTGACGGCGGCGGCGGGCGGCACCCCCGCGGGGGCCGCCCGCAAGTTCACAGCGCCAGCGCGTCGGCCCAGATGTTCTCGGCCCAGGCCTGCGCGTACAGCGCCTCGGCGGTGTTCCAGTCCTTGGACACGCCGACCGAGGCCGGCACCGCCTTGAAGGTCTTCTCGGCGGCGTCGTAAGGGTGCACCGAGGCGACGTGCACCGCGTGCGTCGCCGACAGGTAGCTGTAGCAGGTGTTCATCACCAGCGGCGCCGGGTTCACCGGCTCGCCGCGCAGCCGCTGGATCACCGCCGCCGCCGCCACCTTGGCGTGCTGGTTGGCCATGTGCCCGCTCTTGGGCATCAGCGGCGCCGAGAAGGTGGCGTCGCCGAGCACGTGCACGCCCGGCAGCGCCTGCGACTCCAGCGTCAGCCAGTCGACACCCACCCAGCGCCCGTTGACCGTCACCAGCCCCGCGTCCTGCGCCAGCCGGCCGGCGCGCTGCGGCGGGATGACGTTGAGCACGTCGGCCTTCACGTCCTCGAAGTCGAAACGCGCGAGCCGCCCCGAGACCTCGCGCAGCTCGGCGTTCGGCCGGTACTCGACGATGCCGGCGTAGTGCTCCTTGAACGCGCGCTCGAACAGCGCCTTCTTCGACTGGATCTCGGCATTGGCGTCGAGCACCAGCAGCTTGGCGCGCGGCCGCGCCTGCTTCAGCCAGCCGGCGATGACGGCGGCGCGTTCGTAAGGCCCTGGCGGGCAGCGGTAAGGGGCGCGCGGGATCGTCATCGCGACGACGCCGCCGTCGGGCAGGGCCTCGAGCTGGCGGCGCAGCGCGACGGTCTGCGGCCCGGCCTTCCAGGCGTGCGTCACGCTGCCGGCGTCGAGTGCCGGCTGCAGGCCGGGGATCGCGGCGGTGTCGAAGTCGATGCCGGGCGCGACGATCAGCCGGTCCCAGGGCAGGGTGCTGCCGTCGGCCAGGCGCAGCAGGCGGCGTTCGGGGTCGATCGCCACGGCCTCGCCGCGCACCCGCTTGACGCCGGCGGCGGCCAGGCCGTCGTAGCCGCGCGTGATGTCGTCCAGCGTGCGCCAGCCGCCGAGCACCAGGTTGGAGATCGGGCAGGAGACGAACGCCGCCTCGCGTTCGACCAGCGTGACGTCGACGCCGCCCCACAGCCGCAGGTAGCGTGCCGCGGTGGCGCCGCCGAAACCGCCGCCGACGACGACGACACGTCCGGGTGTCGGCTTGACGACGCGGTTGCCGGCGCAGCCGGCCAGCGCCAGCGTGCCGCCGGCCAGCCCCGCGCCCAGCAGGCGGCGGCGCGAGAGGGCGAAACGATCGGGTTGCTGCATCGTGTCGCTCCTAGCGGGCGTCGGCCGGCCGGGCCGGCTGCGCCGCGAACCAGTGCGCCGCCAGCCGCAGCTGCTCGTCGCTGTAGCCGCGCAGGATCTGCGCCATGATCGTCGACGGCTGCGCGCCGCTGCGGTAGTCGGCGATCGACTGCAGGATGCGCTCGGCCGGCTGGCCCGCCAGCGACTTGATCGCCGTGCGCGAGTGGCCGTCGGTGCCGTGGCAGTTGGCGCAGGTGGCGGCGACCGAGCGCGCGGCCAGCGCCTCGTCGGCCCGCAGGTCGGCGGCGGCCGGCAGCGCCAGGCTCGCGGCGCCCAGCGCGACCAGCATCGGTCGCATCGGCGATCTCATGTCGTTGTCCTCCGATCGTGGTGGGGTGGTGGGTTCAGCCGCAGCGTTCGATGCGCCGGCGCTGCAGCGCCAGGCCTGCGAAGCCGCCGAGGACCATAGCCGAGACGGCGATGGCGCTATGCGCGGAAAGCGTCGATAGACCTGCGATTCCTTGCCCGACGGTGCAGCCCAGCGCGGTGACGCCGCCGGTGCCCATCAGGACCGCGCCGACGAGATGGCCGGCCGTGTCCTCGGTGCCGGCGAAACCCTGCCAGCGAAAGCTGCGTGTGGCCAGCGCGACCGCGGCCGAGCCGGCGACGATGCCGGCGGCGCTGCAGATGCCTATCGTCAGCGTCTTGCGGCTGTCGCTGAAGAACAGCAGCCAGTCCAGGCCCCAGGCCAGCGGCGCGACCAGGCTCAGCGACTCCATGCGCCGCGAGTTCGTCGCCAGGAAGGCCGGCTCCAGCGTCTCGGGGTGTTCGGGCACGAAACCCAGCCGGCCCGACAGCCACCAGGCGGCGACCACCAGCACCCCGATCGCGGCGCCGCCGGCGACCTCGCGGCCGCGGCCTTCGGGCCGTGCCAGCACCCAGGCCAGCAGCGCCGCGGCCACCGCCGCGCCGAGCCAGGGGGCGAGCGTCTGCAGCGGCAGGCCGGTGGCGGCGGCCAGCGCACCGGCCGCGTCCTGGCCGGCCGGCAGCTCGAAGCCGACGCGGTCGACGCTGGCCACGCGCAGCACCGCGCTGACGCCCTTCATCGCCGCGAAGCCGCTGGCGCCGACGACGAGCACGACGACCAGCGACTTCAGGCTGCCGCCGCCCAGGCGCACCAGGTTGCGTGCCGCGCAGCCCGACGCCAGCACCATGCCCAGGCCGAACATCGCGCCACCGACGATCGCCGACAGCCAGCCCACGCGTGTGCCGCCGTACAGGCTGTCGGCCGCACGCACCCAGCCCAGGCCCACCATCAGGTGAAAGCCCAGCACCGCGACGGCGACGGCGGCGACCCAGGCCCGCAGCCGGGTGCGGTCGCCGAAGGCGAAGACGTCGGCCAGCGCACCCATCGTGCAGAAGTGGGTGCGCTGCGAGATGGCGCCGAAGGCCGCGCCGATGACGAAGGCGCCGGCCAGCAGCAGGCGCAGGTGGGCCTCGAGTTCTTCCGCGGTGGGCATGTCGGCATTGTCGCGGCGGCTGCCGGCCGTCCCGGCGCACGGCTCGTGCGCGATGCGCATGTGCTTCTGCGCCAGGCAAGGAAGACGGTCGAGGCGTTCGCTTGATTGTCATCAAGGAATCGCGCAACGTGCCCCGGCGCCGCCGAGGCCTTGCCTATCATGCGGCCCGTTGGTGCTCGTCCCCGGCGTCTGCCGGGACAGTTCAACGGGAATCAGGAAGGGGCGACACGGTGTCGCCGGTTCGCCCCCAACCTGAGCTGCCCCCGCAACGGTAAGCGGTCGGAGCCCTCGCAGGCTTCCGCTCGTGTCGAATCCACTGGGCCGAGCGCCTGGGAAGGGCACACGGGTCGCACCGCCAGCCCGGATACCGGCCAACGTGGGGGTGCGTGCGCCTGCGGCGCGGGCACCGTACAGCGGCGGCTGCGGGGAGGTGGTCGGCCGCGCCGACTCTGACTTTTTTCATGTCGACTTCCGTCCCGGGCTTGAACGCCCCGCTGCGCGCCTGCGCTCTCGCCACCCGTCTCGCCGTCGCCGCCGTCGCCGCCGCCGGCGCGCCGGCGGCCTTCGCCCAGGCCGGCGAAGACCCGATCGTCATCACCGCCAGCCGTCTCGAAGAGCGTCTGTCGCAGACGCTGGCCGACGTCTCGCTCGTCGACCGCGCGGCGATCGAGCGCAGCGGCGCGAGCAGCGTCGCCGACCTGCTCGCCCGCCTGCCCGGCATCGAGATCAGCCGCAACGGCGGCCCCGGCGGCAGCACCAGCGTCTACATCCGCGGCGGCGAGACGCGCCACACCGCGGTCTACGTCGACGGCGTGCGCGTCGACTCGCAGAGCACCGGCGGCGCCGCCTGGGAGCAGATCGCGCTGGACCGCATCGAACGCGTCGAGGTGCTGCGCGGTCCGGCGGCCGCGGTCTACGGCTCGGACGCCGTCGGCGGCGTGGTGCAGGTCTTCACCCGCCGCGGCCAGGGCGCGCTGCGCGCCAGCGGCGGCCTGGGCTGGGGCAGCCGCGGCAGCCGGCTCGCCGACGCCGGGCTCTCGGGCTCGGACGGGCGCCTGGACTACGCGCTGTCGGCCGGCTGGAGCGACAGCAACGGCTTCGATGCGCGCGACGGCCAGAATCCCGACACCGACGGCTGGCGCCGCGGTTCGCTGCAGGCCCGCGTGGGCTGGCAGCTCGCGCCCGAGCACCGTGTCGAGGCCTCGATGACCGACAGCCACCTGAACGCCCGCTACGACGGCAGCTCGACGCGCGACGACCGCTCGCATCACGAACTGCGCACCGCCGCGCTGTCCTGGCGCGGCCAGTGGAACGAGCAGGCGCTGAGCAGCGCCCGGCTGTCCGAGTCGCGCAGCCTCTACGAGACCGAGCCGAGCATCTACCAGACGCGCACGCGCTTGCGCGACCTGACGATGCAGCACGAGCAGCAGTTGCGGCCCGGCCAGCGGGTCTCGCTGACGCTGGAGCGGCGCGAGGACCGCCTGGACAACCTGGCCTCGGCCACGGCCGTGCGGCTGCAGGACGAACGTTCGCAGGACGGCGTCGCGCTGGGCTGGCGCGGCGAGTTCGGCGTGCATTCGCTGCAGGCCCACGCCCGCCACGACGACGACAGCGAGTTCGGCGGCAAGGGCACCGGCAGCCTGGCCTGGGGCTGGCGCTTCGCGCCGGCCTGGCGCCTGACGGCGTCGGCCGCGACCTCGTTCCGCGCGCCGACGCTGTACCAGCGCTTCAGCGACTACGGCGTCCCGAACCTGGTGCCCGAGAGCGGCCGCAACCTCGAGATCGGCCTGCGCCGCAGCGCCGGCGAGCACGAGATCGGCCTCGTCGCCTGGCGCAACAAGGTCGAGGACCTGATCGTCTTCGGCGCCGCCGGTGCCTGCGTGTCGGCCAGAGGCTGCTACGAGAACGTCGGCCAGGCGAGCTACGAGGGGCTGACGCTGTCCGGCCGCACGCGCGTCGGCGCCGTCGCGCTGCGCGCCTCGGCGGACTTCCACGACCCGAGGAACGAGGCCACCGACAAGCTGATCGCCCGCCGCGCGCGCCGCCTGGCGACGCTGGGCGCGGACACCGTGCTCGCCGGCTGGCGCCTCGGCGCCGAGGTCCAGGCCGCCGGCGAACGCTGGGACGACGCCGCCAACACCCGGCGCCTGGGCGGCTACGGCCTCGTCAACCTGAGCGCCGAGACCACGCTCGGCAAGGGCCTGACGCTGCAGGCGCGCCTCGACAACGCGGGCGACAAGGACTACGCGCTCGCGCGCAGCTACAACGTCGCCGGCCGCAGCGCGCTCGTCGTGCTGCGCTGGGCGGTCTGAGCGCGGGGACCGTGACGATGGCCGCCGTCGTGCTCGTCGCCGCCCCGGCCTCCGGCCAGGGCAAGACCACCGTCGCCTGCGCGCTGGCGCGGCTGCACGCGCGCCGCGGCGCGCGCGTGCGGGCCTTCAAGTGCGGCCCCGACTTCCTCGATCCCCAATGGCTGGCGCTGGCCAGCGGCGCCAGCGTCGACACGCTGGACCTGTGGATCAACGGCGAAGCCGACTGCGCGGCGCGTCTGGCACAGGCGGCGGCCGAGGCCGAGCTCGTCGTCGTCGAGGGCGTGATGGGCCTGCACGACGGCGAGCCCAGCGCGGCCGACCTGGCCCAGCGTTTCGGCCTGCCGGTGCTGGCGGTCATCGACGCGGCGAAGATGGCCGCCACCTTCGGCGCCCTCGTGCACGGGCTGCGCAGCTGGCGCGAGCTGCCCTGGGCCGGCGTGCTGGCCAACCGCGTCGGCGGCGCGCGCCAC
>NZ_AEWG01000038.1 GCF_000190375.1 Rubrivivax benzoatilyticus JA2 = ATCC BAA-35 | reverse complement strand
GNGGCTGGTGATGCGCCTGCACCCTCACCCCTGCCCTCTCCCGCAAACGGGAGAGGGGGAAGCTGCGTGCGGCGCTCGACGTCATCTCAGGAACTCTTGCGAACGCGCAGGTACCACTCGCACAGCAGGCGCACCTGCTTGGGCGTGTAGCCCTTGTCGACCATGCGGGTGACGAAGTCCTCGTGCTTCTTGGCCTCGTCGGCGCTGGCCTTGGCGTTGAAGCTGATGACCGGCAGCAGCTCCTCGGTGTTGGAGAACATCTTCTTCTCGATCACCGTGCGCAGCTTCTCGTAGCTGGTCCAGACCGGGTTCTTGCCCTGGTTGTTGGCGCGCGCGCGCAGCACGAAGTTGACGATCTCGTTGCGGAAGTCCTTCGGGTTGGCGATGCCCGCCGGCTTCTCGATCTTCTCCAGCTCGGCGTTGAGCGCCGCGCGGTCGAAGACCTCGCCGGTGTCGGTGTCGCGGTACTCGTGGTCCTGGATCCAGTAGTCGGCGTAGGTGACGTAACGGTCGAAGATGTTCTGGCCGTACTCGGAATAACTCTCCAGGTACGCGGTCTGGATCTCCTTGCCGATGAACTCGGCGTAACGCGGCGCCAGCAGCTCCTTGATGAAGCCGACGTACTTCTGCTCCAGCTCGGCCGGGAACTGCTCGCGCTCGATCTGCTGCTCCAGCACGTACATCAGGTGCACCGGGTTGGCGGCGACCTCGGTGCTGTCGAAGTTGAAGACCTTGGACAGGATCTTGTAGGCGAAGCGCGTCGAGATGCCGTTCATGCCTTCGTCGACCCCGGCGTAGTCACGGTACTCCTGGTAGCTCTTGGCGCGCGGATCGGTGTCCTTCAGGTTCTCGCCGTCGTAGACCAGCATCTTGCTGAACAGCGAGCTGTTCTCCGGCTCCTTCAGGCGCGTCAGCACGGCGAACTGGCTCATCATCTTCAGCGTGCCTGGTGCACAGGTGGCCTGGGCCAGCGACGAGTTGCGCAGCAGCTTCTCGTAGATCTTCACCTCCTCGCTGACGCGCAGGCAGTACGGCACCTTGACGATGTAGATGCGGTCGAGGAAGGCCTCGTTGTTCTTGTTGTTGCGGAAGGCCTTCCACTCGCTCTCGTTGCTGTGCGCGAGCACGACGCCGTCGAAGGGGATCGCACCGAAGCCCTCGGTGCCCTTGAAGTTGCCTTCCTGGGTGGCCGTCAGCAGCGGGTGCAGCACCTTGATCGGCGCCTTGAACATCTCGACGAACTCGAGCAGGCCCTGGTTGGCCAGGCACAGGCCGCCGGAGTAGCTGTAGGCGTCGGGGTCGTCCTGGGCGTAGCTCTCCAGGCGGCGGATGTCGACCTTGCCGACCAGCGAGCTGATGTCCTGGTTGTTCTCGTCACCCGGCTCGGTCTTGCTGATGCCGACCTGGCGCAGGATCGACGGATAGCGCTTGACGACCTTGAAGCGGCGGATGTCGCCGCCGTACTCCTCCAGCCGCTTCACCGCCCAGGGGCTCATGATGCGGTTGAGGTAGCGCCGCGGGATGCCGTACTCGCTCTCCAGGATCGGGCCGTCCTCGTCGGGGTCGAACAGGCCCAGCGGCGACTCGTTCACCGGCGAGCCCTTGATCGCGTAGAACGGCACCTCCTGCATCAGCTGCTTCAGGCGCTCGGCGATCGAGCTCTTGCCGCCGCCCACCGGGCCGAGCAGATACAGGATCTGCTTCTTCTCCTCCAGCCCCTGCGCTGCGTGCCGGAAGTAGGACACGACCTGCTCGATCGCGTCCTCCATGCCGTAGAACTCGGCGAAGGCCGGGTAGACCTTGATGATCTTGTTGGCGAAGATCCGCGACAGCCGCGGGTCGTTGCGCGTGTCGATGCTCTTCGGCTCACCGATGGCCTTGAGCATGCGCTCGGCCGCGGTGGCGTAGGCCAGCGGGTTGCGCTTGCATTCCGCGAGGTAGTCCTCGAGCGAGATCTCCTCCGCACTGAGGCGTTCGTAGCGCGCCTTCAGGTTGCCGATCACGTCCATGCGAGCTCCTGGTCGATGACGGCGAGGGCTGTCGGAGCCGCAGCGGCCCCAACTTCCTCGCCTGGGGAAGTTCTGATGAAGTCCCGGCTGTACGGGCCCAGGCTCCATCAGAGCTTTCCGTCACGCCAGCGGCATGGCCGCTTGCCTCGGCAGGCAGATCAATCCTGCCCTGCGCGGGCTGCGATTTCCACCGGGTTTGGCCTGTCATCGACCGCCTGTTCCGAGGAATCCGCCGCACCCGCCTCTCGCAAGAGCCGTGCCCCACCAGTGGCGCTGACGACTCCTTCCGTCCCCGCGGCGCCCTGCCGTGGTGGAAGGCACGCCGGGACACGTCGCGCGCCCATCATGCGACGGCGGCGAAAAGCCTGCAGGCGGTTTGGCCTTGCGGGGTCAGGCGGCGGCGGTGCTCGCGCACCGCGCGGGTGCGGCCCGGGGCGGGCCAGCGGCGTCAGTCCTCGGCCGCGCCCAGACGTTCCAGCAGGCCGTTCAACTCGTCGAGCGAGCCGAAGGCGATCGTGATCTCGCCCGACTGCTTCCGGCCGCGGCTGCGCACGCGGATCTCGACGGCAGCGCCCAGCGTGTCGGCCAGGCGCTCCTCGAGCCGCAACACGTCGCGCGACTTGCCGGCGGCGGCCTTCTCGCGCGGCGTGGGCTCGGGCCGCGACTGGCGCTGCACCAGCTTCTCGGCGTCGCGCACGCTGAGCTTGCGCGAGGCGATCTCGTGCGCCGCCATGATCTGCGGCGCGGCCTCCAGCGCCAGCAGCGCACGGGCGTGGCCCATGTCCAGGTCGCCGGCGAGCAGCATCTGCTGCACCGGGTCGGCCAGGTTCAGCAGGCGCAGCAGGTTCGTCGCGGCGCTGCGCGAACGGCCGACGGCCTGCGCCGCCTGTTCGTGAGTGAGTCCAAACTCTTGCACCAAGCGGCGCAGGCCCTGGGCTTCTTCCAGCGGGTTCAGGTCTTCGCGCTGAATGTTCTCGATCAGCGCCATCACCGCCGCGGCCTCGTCGGGCACCGGCTTGACGAGCACCGGCACGCGGTCGAGGCCGGCGATCTTCGCGGCGCGGAAGCGGCGCTCGCCGGCGATGATCTCCCAGCGGCCCTCGGCCACGGGGCGCACGAGGATGGGCTGCATCACGCCCTGGCCCTTGATGCTCTCGGCCAGTTCGTACAGCGAGCCCTCGTCCATTCGCGTGCGCGGCTGGTAGCGGCCGGGCTCGAGCTGCTCCAGGCGCAGCGTCGTCGGCTGGCCGTCGCCGGCCGGCGTTTCGGAGACTTTGGGGCCCAGCAGCGCTTCGAGGCCCAGGCCCAGCCCCTTCGGTTTTTTGGTCGCCATGGTCGTGATTGTCACCGAGCGGCGACGGGGCCCAGCGCCGCGAGCTTCGCGACGCCTTCGGGCCAGTCGCCAAGGCCCGATTCGGCATTCAGATGGCCGCGTGCACCCAGGCTCTCGGCCGGCACGCGCCAGTCGGCGGCCAGCGCACGCGACGCGGCGGCCGAGGCGAAGGGGTCGTCCTCGCTGTAGAGCACGAGCGCGGGAAACGGCAGCGGCCGGCGCACGACGGGGCGCCAGCGGGCGACCGGCGGCGGCGTGTCGGGTTGCTCCAGATCCGGCGGCGCGACCAGCAGCGCGCCGGCGACGCGCTCGGTGTGCGAGGAGTGTGCCGCCCAGGCGGCGACGAGGTGGCAGCCCAGGCTGTGCGCGGCCAGCCGCACACGGCCCGGCGCGGCCAGCACGGCCTCTTCCAGCTGTGCCATCCAGTCGCCACGCAACGGCCACTGCCACTCCGACTGCTGCACACGCTGAAAACCGTGCAGCGCCTCCCAGCGGCTTTGCCAGTGCTCCGGGCCGGAGCCCAGCCATCCGGGCAGCACCAGCACACGTTCGTCCAAGGTCATCACCTTGCCTTATCCTCGACTGTTCACCCCACGAATTGTGCGCGAGAGGCAGCGATGAACTACACGGTCTACGTCGACGGACAGGAAGGCACGACGGGCCTGCGGATCCACGAGTACCTGGCCGGCCGCTCGGACATCGAGCTGCTGAAGATCGCGCCCGACCTGCGCAAGGACGCCAGCGAACGTGCGCGCCTGCTCAACGCTGCGGACGTCGCCTTCCTCTGCCTGCCCGACGCCGCAGCGCGCGAGGCCGCGGCGCTGGTGACGAACCCGAAGACCTGCCTGATCGACGCCAGCACCGCGCACCGCACGGCGCCGGGCTGGGCCTACGGCTTCCCCGAACTGGCGCCGGGCCAGCGCGACGCGCTGCGCGCCGCCAAGCGCATCAGCAACCCGGGCTGCCACGCGACGGCTTTCGTCGCGCTGCTGCGCCCGCTGGTCGACGCCGGGCTGGTGCCGGCCACGCTGCCGGTCAGCGCCACGTCGATCACCGGCTACTCGGGTGGCGGCAAGAAGATGATCGAGCAGTACCAGGCCGGCGGCAATCCGGAACTGGACGCGCCGCGGCCCTACGCGCTGGGCCTGGCGCACAAGCACCTGCCCGAGATGGCGGCGCACACCGGGCTGGCCGCGGCGCCGCTGTTCGTGCCGGTGGTCGGGCCGTTCTACAAGGGCCTGGCGGTGTCGGTGCCGCTGCACCTGGCACAGCTGCCCGGCGTGACGCCCGAGGCGATCCACGCCGCCTACACGGCGCACTACGCCGGCGAACGTTTCATCCGCGTGATGCCGCTGCGCGACGCGGCGACGCTGGAACACGGGTTCCTCGACGTGCAGGCAGCCAACGACACGAACCGCATCGACGTCTTCGTCTTCGCCAGCGACACGCAGGTGCTGCTCGTCGCACGCCTGGACAACCTCGGCAAGGGCGCCAGCGGCGCCGCGGTGCAGACGATGAACCTGCACCTCGGGCTGGACGAAGGCCTGGGGCTCTGAGGCGATCGCCACGGCAGCAAAACGGCGCCCCGCGGGGCGCCGTTTTCGTTTGTTGCCGCAGGCCGCCGGGCGGCCCGTGTTCCACGTGGAACATGAAGCTCCGGCGCGCGCCGGGGCCGCTCAGCCCAGCCGCGCCACCATCTCGCGTGCGAACTCGACGAAGGCCATCGCGCCCTTGCTCGACGGGTCGAAGGTGACGCCCGGCTGGCCATAGCTCGGTGCCTCGGCCAGGCGCACGTTGCGCGGGATCACCGTGTTGAACACCTTGTCGCCGAAGTGCGCCTTCAGCTGCTCGGCCACTTGCTGCTGCAGCGTGATGCGCGGGTCGTACATCACCCGCAGCAGGCCGATCAGCTTCAACTCGGGGTTCAGGTTGGCGTGCACCTGCTTGATCGTGTTGACCAGGTCCGACAGTCCTTCGAGCGCGAAGTACTCGCACTGCATCGGCACGACGACGCCGTGCGCGGCGCACAAGCCGTTCAGCGTCAGCAGGCTCAGCGACGGCGGGCAGTCCATCAACACGAAGTCGTAGTCGGCTTCGGCCGCGGCCAGCGCCTGCTTCAGGCGGCGCTCGCGGCGTTCGAGCTCGACGAGTTCGACCTCGGCGCCGGCCAGTTCACGATTCGCGCCGAGCACGTCGTAGCCGGCACTGCTGCGCTGGCGCGCCTCGGCCACCGTCGCGCTCTCCAGCAGCACGTCGTAGACCGACAGCGGCAGGGCGCGCTTGTCGACGCCCGAGCCCATCGTCGCGTTGCCCTGAGGGTCGAGATCGACGACGAGCACACGTTGGCCGACCAGGGCCAGGCCGGCGGCAAGGTTCACGGTGGTCGTCGTCTTGCCGACCCCACCCTTCTGATTGGCGATGCAGAAGATCTTCACGATGCCACCAGCTTCAGGCCGAAGCCGATCAGGAACACACCGGCCAGGCGCTCCAGCGCCTTCGCCACGCGGCGGCGACGCCCGATCTCGTCGCCCATGGCGCGCGCCAGCAGGCAGACGATCAGGCCGTAGGCGAAGGTCAGCGCCGCGATCGTCACCGCCATCGCCGCGAAGGTGATGGCACCGCGGTGGGCGGCCGGATCGATGAACAGCGGGAAGAAGGCCATGTAGAAGACGATGGCCTTCGGGTTGAGCAGGGTGATGAAGAAGGCCTGGCGGGCGTAGCGCCCCGGGGTGATCGGCACCGCCGCCGCCACGCCGCCGCGCGACACCAGCAGCTTCAGGCCCAGCCAGCCGAGGTAGGCAGCGCCCGCGTACTGCACCGCGGCGAACACCGTCGGATAGGCGGCCAGCAGCGCCGCGACACCAGCCACGGCCAGCCAGAGCAGCACCTGATCACCGACGATGACACCCAAGGTCGCCGCCAGCCCGGCACGCAGCCCGCCCTTGGCGGTCGAGGTCAGCAAAGCCAGGTTGCCCGGCCCGGGCAACGCGAGAAACAGCAGAACGGCCGCGCAGAACGCGCCGTAGTCGGCGATGCCGAGCATCGTGAACCCTCCAGGAAGCCGGGGAGCGTACCCCAGTTTGTGCAGCCCGCCCTGGCGTGGCCTCAGGTTTTGCGCATCCAGACCAGGCAGCGCTGCGCGTCCAGGCCCGGCACCGACAGGTGTTCCACGTGGAACACCTCGACGCCGGTCGGCAGCGCGGCGATCTCGTCGTCGGGCACCCTGCCCTTCATCGCCATCCAGCACGCGTCGGGCTTCAGCAGCGCCGAGGTCAGCGTGACAAAGTCGGCCAGCGACGAGAAAGCGCGTGACGTGACAACGTCGAACGGTGCGGCCTTCAGCTGCTCGACGCGCGCGTGCTGCGCCTGCAGCCGCGGCAGCCGCAGCTCGGCCGCCGCCTGGCGGATGAACGCCGCCTTCTTGCCGACCGTGTCGACGCAGGTCACGTCCCAGCCCATGATCGCCAGCACGACACCCGGCAGGCCGCCGCCGCTGCCGACGTCGAGCACGCGCCCGGCCGGCAGGCGCGCGGCCAGCGGCTTCACGACGGCCAGGCAGTCGGCCAGATGCTGGGTCAGCATCTGCGCCGGGTCACGCACCGCCGTCAGGTTGTAGGTGGCGTTCCAGCGCTGCAGCAGCGCCAGGTAACGCTCCAGGGCCTCGACCTGGCCCGGCGTGACCTCCAGCCCCAGCGCCGCACAGACCGCGGCCGGCGTCGTGGCGGTCATGCCGAGGCCTCGTCGGCGGTGAAGCCCTTGAAGCGGCCTTTCTTCAGGTGCACCAGCAGCAGCGAGATCGCCGCCGGCGTCACGCCGGAGATGCGCGAGGCCTGGCCCAGCGTCTCGGGCCGATGCCGCGTCAGCTTCTGCCGCACCTCGAAGGACAGCGCGGTGACCTGGGCGTAGTCCAGCTCCTCGGGCAGCTTCATCTGCTCGTAGTGCGCGGCGCGCTGCACCTCGTCGACCTGCTTGTCGATGTAGCCGGCGTACTTGATCGCGATCTCGGCCTGCTCGATCACCGCGTCGGCTTCGCGTGCGCCGTATTCGGCCTGCAATGTTCCACGTGAAACAACGTCGGGGACGCCGGCCGCGGCGGCCGCCGCCCACACCGCGTCGAAGTCGACGCCGGGCCGGCGCAGCAGGTCGGCGAGGTTGTACTCGTGCTCCAGCGCCTTGCCGATGAAACGTTCGGCGTCGGCGGCGGCCAGCGTCGCCGGCCGCACCCAGGTGCTCTTCAGGCGCTGCTGCTCACGCTCGAGGCGCTCACGCTTGCGGCAGAAGGCGTCCCAGCGCGCGTCGCCGACGAGGCCCAGCTCGCGGCCGATCGCCGTCAGCCGCAGGTCGGCGTTGTCTTCGCGCAGCTGCAGCCGGTACTCGGCGCGGCTGGTGAACATGCGGTAGGGCTCGGTGATGCCCTTGGTGACGAGGTCGTCGACGAGCACGCCGAGGTAGGCCTGGTCCCGCCGCGGCGTCCAGGGCTCGCGGCCCTGCGCCTGCAGCGCGGCGTTGGCGCCGGCGAACAGGCCTTGCGCCGCCGCCTCCTCGTAGCCGGTCGTGCCGTTGATCTGGCCAGCGAAGAACAGGCCGCCGATCGCCTGGGTCTCGAAGCTGGGCTTGAGCTCGCGCGGGTCGAAGTAGTCGTATTCGATCGCGTAGCCCGGGCGCAGGATGTGCGCGTTCTCCAGCCCGGGCATCGTGCGGATCGCGCCGAGCTGGACGTCGAACGGCAGCGAGGTCGAGACGCCGTTCGGATAGAACTCGTGCGTCGTCAGCCCCTCGGGCTCGAGGAAGATCTGGTGCGAGCTCTTGTCGGCGAAGCGGTTGATCTTGTCTTCGATGCTCGGGCAGTAACGCGGGCCGACGCCTTCGATGATGCCGGTGAACATCGGGCTGCGGTCAAAGCCGCTGCGGATGATCTCGTGGGTGCGCTCGTTGGTGTGCGTGATCCAGCACGGCAGCTGGCGCGGGTGCATCTCGGGCGTGCCGAGGAAACCGAACACCGGCACCGGGTCCAGGTCGCCGGGCTGCTCTTCGAGGCGCGAGAAGTCGATCGAGCGGCCGTCGATGCGCGGCGGCGTGCCGGTCTTCAGCCGGCCCTGCGGCAGCTTCAGCTCCTTCAGCCGGGCCGACAGCGTCGTCGCCGCCGGGTCGCCGGCGCGGCCGGCGCGGTAGTTCTCCAGCCCGACGTGCACCCGCCCGTCGAGGAAGGTGCCGGCGGTCAGCACGACGGCACGCGCGTTGAAGCGCAGGCCGATCTGGGTGATGACGCCGGTGACGCGGTCGCCTTCGACGATCAGGTCGTCGCAGGCCTGCTGGAACAGCCACAGGTTGGGCTGGTTCTCCAGCCGGCGGCGGATCGCGGCCTTGTAGAGCACGCGGTCGGCCTGGGCGCGCGTAGCGCGCACCGCCGGGCCCTTGCTGCCGTTGAGGATGCGGAACTGGATGCCCGACTCGTCGGTGGCTTCGGCCATCGCGCCGCCGAGCGCGTCGACCTCCTTGACGAGATGGCCTTTGCCGATGCCACCGATCGACGGGTTGCAGCTCATCTGCCCCAGCGTCTCGATGTTGTGGGTCAGCAGCAGCGTCGTGCAGCCCATGCGGGCGGCGGCGAGCGCGGCTTCCGTTCCGGCGTGACCGCCGCCGACGACGATGACGTCGAACGCTTGGGGATGCAGCATGAGGCCGCGGATTTTACGAGGGCACGCTCACCCGGGCGGCTTCGTGTCGACGATCCCACCAGCGATCGAAGAAGTAGTGCGCGATCGTGTTGGCCACCGGCTCGATCAGGGTGATCGCCCCGGCGATCGCGATGCTGCCGGTGAGCAGGTAGCCGATGGTGAACGAGATGCCCACGTGCAGGACACCGAAAGCGGCGGACTTGGCCATGTCGGACTCCATTTGAGAATGGCTCTCATTCTGAAGACGAGGCGCCCGGCCGGGGATCGATTGTCGGCATCACCGCGATAGCATGCGGACCATGCCCGAGCCCCTGCCCTGCCGCGAACGCTGCGCCGCCTGCTGCATCGCGCCGTCGATCAGCAGCGCGATCCCCGGCATGCCCGAAGGCAAACCCGCCGGCGTGCGCTGCATCCAGCTCGACGAGGCCGATCACTGCCGTCTCTTCGGCCGCCCCGAACGCCCGGCCGTCTGCGGCGGGCTCGAACCCTCGGCCGAGATGTGCGGCGCTTCGCGCGAGCACGCGCTGGCCTGGCTCAACCGCCTCGAAACCGCGACCTCCCCGACGTGACCCCTGCCGCCGATCCCTCGCTGCACGAGCGCCTGCTGGCGCAGTACCCGATGCTCGCCGCGCTGCCGGCCGGCGAAGCGCAGGCCGTGCTCGCACGCGATGCGATGCATCTGACAGCGCCGGCGGGCATGCTGCTGTTCGACGAAGGCGCACCCTGCGGCGGCTTCCCGATGGTGCTCGGCGGCGCGGTGCGTGTCGCCCGCGGCTCGCCGGGCGGGCGTTCGCTGGAGCTGTACCGGGTGACGCCGGGCGAACTCTGCGTCGTCTCGGCGTCCTGCCTGTTCGGCCACGCGGCGATGAGCGCGCACGGCATCGCCGCCGAAGACACCGAACTCGTGCTGCTGAACCCGGCCGGCTTCGAACGCTGGTGCACGCACGCGCCGTTCCGCCAGTACGTCTTCGGCATCTTCGCCGACCGCCTGGCCGATCTGATGGCCTTGGCCGAGGCGGTGGCCTTCCAGCGCCTGGACCAGCGCCTGGCCGCCGCGCTGCTGGGCCGCGGCACGGTGCTGCGCGCCACGCACCAGAGCCTGGCCGACGAGCTGGGCACGGTGCGCGAGATCGTCAGCCGGCTGCTCAAACGTTTCGAGCGCCAGGGCTGGATCGCCGTCGGCCGCGAGCGCATCGACCTGCTCGACAGCGCCGCGCTGCGTGCGCTGGCCGCCGGCGAAGCGCCCCGCCCCGTGTGACCGCAGTCACCGACGCGCCACCCCCTCACTGCGCACACTTCGACGCACGGCATTCCCGCCGTTCAACCGTCAGGAGTGAGCCATGAAATCCAATGTCGGCGGCATCGACCGCATTCTCCGCATCGTGCTCGGCCTCGCGCTGATCGGCATGACGCTCGCCGGTGTCATCGGCGTCTGGGGCTGGGTCGGCGTCGTGCCGCTGCTTACCGGCGCCGTCGGCTTCTGCCCGCTGTACCCGCTGTTCGGCTTCAGCACCTGCCCGGTCAAGCGCTGATCATTTCAGCGCCGCGCTGCGCAGCGTGCGTGCCACGTAGGCCAGCGCCACCACGCTGAGCGCAGCGCAGACCAGCACCGGCGGCAGCAGGGCCGCCGCGTCCAGCGTCTCGCCGCGCAGCACGCGGTTCATCAGCGTCACCTGGCCCAGCGCCGGCACCCAGGTGAACCAGGCCGCGTCGCCTTCCTGGTTGAACACCGAGACCAGCGGCGCCAGCGACACGGCGAGCACGACGACCGTCGCGCTCGCCTGCGCCTCCTTGAAGCTGCGGCAGCGGATGGCCACCGCCATCAGCACCGCCGCCACCGCCGCCGCCAGCGGCAGCAGCAGCGCGACGAAGGCGCCGGCCTCGTAGGCGCCGTAGCGGAACAGCGCCGCCAGCGCGTCGTTGCGCAGCAGCCATTGGCCGGGCAGGAAACTCGCCGCGCTGAGCACCGCGATCGCGACGCCCACCGCGGCCACCGCGCCCCATTTGCCCAGCACCAGCGCCCAGCGCGACGCCGGATTGCACAGCAGCGGCTCGAGCGAACCGCGCTCGCGTTCGCCGGCCGTCGTGTCCAGCGCCGCGTTCAGCGCGCCGTAGACCACGGCCATCAGCACGAAGAACGGCAGCATCGCCAGCAGCTGCGCGGCGCGCGAGGCCGGGTCGGCGAGGTCGCGGTTCTCGACCCGTGCCACCTGCACGAGTTGCGGCGCGACACCACGCAGCGCCAGCCGCAACGACGCCTGCTCCTGCACGAAACCTTCGATCAGGCGCTCGACACGCCGGCCGCCGACGGCCGAACGGGTGTTCGCGCTGTCGGCCACCAGTTCCAGCTCGACCGGCTCGCCGCGCGCCAGGCGCGCTTCGAAGTCCTTCGGCACGACGAGCACCGGATCGCCCAGCGTGCGCGCCCGCAGCTGCGCCTCGTAGTCGGGGGGCGCCTCCTTCAGCGTCCAGGTCTGGCGCTCGACGTAGTTGCGCAGCGTCGGCGCTGCGGCGATGTCGTGCACCAGCAGCTCGCGCGCCTCGGCTCGCTCCTCCATCGACGACACCAGCGCCGACAGCAGCACCAGCACCAGCGGCCCCATCGCCACCGAGCTCAGCAGCACGGTGAGCAGCGTGCGCCGGTCACGCAGCGCGTCGACCAGCTCCTTGCGGAACACGGTCCAGGCGGACTTCAGCAAGCCGCTCATCGTGCCGCCTGCGCCTCGGCGCCGAAGGCCAGGCGCACGAAGGCTTCCTCGAAATCGGGCGTGCCGGCGCGCTCGCGCAGCTCGGCGACGCTGCCGTCGGCGACGACGCGGCCGTGCGCGACGACGACGACGCGGTCGCACAGGCGCTCGACCTCCTGCATCACGTGCGTCGAGAAGACGATGCACTTGCCGGTCTCGTCGCGCAGCCGGCGCAGCGTGTCGCGCAGCGCGCGCGTGGCCAGCACGTCCAGGCCGTTGGTCGGTTCGTCGAGCACGATGTTCGCCGGGTCGTGCACCAGCGCACGCGCCAGCGCGGTCTTCATGCGTTCGCCCTGGCTGAAGCCGTCGGTGCGGCGCTCCAGCAGCGGCGTCATCTCCAGCAATGCGGCCAGCGTCTCGGCACGCGCGTCGGCCGCCGCCGCGTCCAGGCCGTGCAGCCGGCCGTAGTACGTGATGTTCTCGCGCGCCGTCAGCCGCGGGTACAGGCCGCGCGAGTCGCCGAGCACACCCAGCCGCGACTGGGCCTCGCGCGTGCGCGTCGCGACGTCGAGGCCGTCGACCTCGGCCACGCCGTCGTCGGCCGGGATCAGCCCGGACAGGATGCGCAACGTCGTCGTCTTGCCGGCGCCGTTGGGGCCCAGCAGGCCGGTGATGCGGCCGTCGTCGGCGCGGAACTCGACGCCGTCGACGGCCAGCACGCTGCGCGCGGCCTTGCCGCGGCCCTGCACGAAACGTTTGCGCAGCCCGCGCACCTCGATCATCGCGGCCCTCCCGGCGGCACGAAGACGGCCGGCCGCGGCAGCGTCGCGGCACAGCCGAAGTCGACCGCCAGCGCATCGGCCTCGGTCTCGGCATCGATGAAACGGAACACCGCGTCGCGGATGCAGCCGACGGCCAGCACGCCATGGCCAGCCCCGGGCGCGACGACGTGACGCGCCTTCGGCCCCAGCGCCGCAGCCGTGCGGGCGCCGTGGCGCGGCGGCGTCACCGGGTCGGCACCACCGGACAGCAGCAGCGCCGGAACCGGGCTGGGCACGACGCGGTAGAAGGCCGGCGGCACCTCGCCACGCGGCCAGTCGCGGCAGGCCGCGGCGTACTCGTCGGCGAAGGTGCTGCCGAAGTCGCGCCCCGGCGCTTCGCCCGAGGCCGCACGCGGCGCGTCCTCGGCGCAGATCACCGAGAAATGCAGCGCCTGCGCGATGCCGCGCCCGCGCATGTCCAGGCCGCTGAAGGCCAGCGCGAACAGGCCGTCGAAACGTCCGGCCGCCGCCTCGGCGATCGCCGCCGGCAGCGCCGAAGTCCAGGCCGGCACGTACAGCGCCTGGCGCACCAGGCTGGCGACGAGATCACGCGACACGGCCAGCGTCTCGCGCCGGCCGGTGAACGGATGCGTGAGCTCCACCTCGCGCGGCAGCGACGCGAGCAGCGTGCTCCAGGTGGCGCGCAGCGCCGGGAAACGTGCGCGGCAGGCGGTGTCGAGCTCGCAGGCGTCGAGCAGGCCGTCCAGCGCGGCCTGGGCGTCGACCGACACCGCCGCCGGCAGCACCATGTCCGGTGGCGCGACACCGTCGAGCACCAGCCGGCGCACCGCCTGCGGGAACTGGCGCTGGTACTCCAGCGCCGCGCGTGTGCCGTAGGACACGCCGACGAGGTCGATGCGTTCGGCGCCGACGGCGCGCCGAACCGCGTCGACGTCCTGCACCGCCAGCGTCGTCGTGAAGAAACGCAGGTCGCCGTAGGGCAGCTTCTGCAGCCGTTCGCGGCAGCTCTTCAGCGCCGCGAGGCGGCGCGCCGGGTCGGCACCGGCGGCCAGCGGCCCCAGCGGGTCGCTGTCGGCGCAGTCCAGCGGCGCGCTGCGGCCGGTACCGCGCAGGTCGACGAGCACGATGTCGCGCCGGCTGCCCAGGCGCCCCATCAGGCGCTGCACCGTGCCGGCGATGTCGATCGCGCCCTGCCCCGGGCCGCCGGCGAGGAACAGCACCGGGTCAGGCTTGGGCCGGCGCGCCACCGCGGGCAGCACGGCGTAGTGGATGTCGACGGTCGGGCCGTCCGGTCGGGCCGGGTCCAGAGCGCGTTTGACGATGCCGCAGCGCGCCTCGTGTTCGACGCCGGGCAGGCGGCAGGCCTGCGTCGCGGCCACGGCGGGGCCGGCCAGCACGAGCGCGGCCAGGGCCGCCAGCAGGCGCAGCGGACGGCCGCTCACGCGAGCATGCGGCGCAGTTCGCCGCTGTCGTGCAGGCGCTTCAGGTCGTCGTAACCGCCGACGAGCACGCCGCGCACGAAGACCATCGGGAAGGTCGGCCAGCCGCTCCACATCTTCAGCGCATTGCGCCGCCGCCACTGGCCGAGGTAGTGGCCGTAGTCCAGGTCGTGGTGGGCGATGCCGGCAGCGTCCAGCAGGCGCCGCGCCTTGCGCGGGAACGGGTTCCAGCCCATGCCGACGACGACGACAGCGTGGGCGGCGACCGCCCGCCGCACCTCGTCGACGAGGTCGGCGTGGTGGGCCGCGACACGGTCGCGGATCGCGGGGTGCAGATGCTCGTCGTCGAGGATGGCGCGCGGCATGGAGCGCGAGGGTAACAAAGCCCCGCGTCAGCCGGTGGTGCGCGGCTTCAGCAGCGTGCGGCAGGTGTCGCGCGCGCCGTCGGCCGCGGGCGCCTTGCGGCAGACGCCGTCCAGCCGCGCCTGCAGCCGCTTCATCACCGCGGCGTGGCGGCCGCCTTCGTTCCAGGCCACGAGCTTCGTGCCCATGCGCTGAAGCGAGCGCACGCTGCGGCCCTGGAAGGCACCGGCGTCGCGGCCGGCCTCGTCGATCAGCGTCGCGGCGGTGCTCTCGATGCGCGCACCGTCGTTCGGCGCCAGATCGACCAGCGCGGCGAGGTAGCCGCCGCCCCACTGCAGCCGCGTCGCCGGGCCTTCGCTCTTCTCGAAGGCCTGGCGGTACCAGCCCAGCGCCTCGTCGTTGCGGCCGAGCTTGCGCGCGTTGCCGCCGAGCTGGCTCATCAGGTAGTACGGCGAATGGCTCTTGGCGAGGTTGGCCTTCAGCAGCGCGTCGCTCTCGTCCCAGAGCCCGGCCCGCGCCAGCACGTAGGCGCCGCCGGTGATCACCGCCTGGCGCTCGTAGCCGTCGCTGATCTCGCGGTCGTCGCGGGCGATGTGCTCGCGCACCGCCTGGCGCAGCGCGGCGGGCAGCTCGGCCTTGACGGCGTCCTCGGGCGCACCCAGACGGGCGAGCTCGACGCGCGAGCCCAACGCCCCCAGCCGGTCGGCACGCGACAGCGTGGTGTCGGCGGCTAGGCGCTGCAGCGCGCTGTCGAACAGCGGCACCAGCGGCGACTTCTCCGGCGCACCGTCGGCCAGCGCCCGCACCAGGTCGGCAGCGCTGCCGGCGAAGACGTCGGCATGGCGGCGTGCCAGCGCCGGCTCGGCGGCGACGCGGCGCACGCGCTCACGCAGCGCGGCATCGGCCTTCACGCCGCCCTTGCCTTCGTCGGCGACCAGCGCCTTCAGCCACAGCCGGGTGGCGGTCTCGTCGTCGGCAGCCGGCGCCGCGGCGGCCAGCTTCGCCAGCAGCGCGGCACGTTCGGCCGGTGCGACGACCCGGCCATCGTCGACGTCCCAGGCGTAGAAGGCCAGCGCGCGCCACTCGTGCGCCGACAGCGGGCGGCCGGCGGAGGCGTCGGCGACCAGCGCCTTCACCGGCCGGCCGGCGGCCAGCGCCTGCTGCAGCAGCGCCAGCACCTGCTCGGGCTCGGCTTCGCCGGGCAGGCGCGTGATCTCCTGGCCGTCGGGTGCGAACAGCACCATCGTCGGGTAGGCGCTGACGCCGAAACGTTTGCCCAGCTTCTGCGCGCCGGGGCGGTCACCGTCGACGTGCACGGCGACGAAGTCGCGCGCCTGCAGCGCGAAGTCCTGGCGGTTGAACAGCGTCGCCTTCAGCTGGTTGCACGGCGGGCACCAGGTCGCGCCCCAGTACAGCAGCACCGGCTTGTTCTCGGCACGGGCGCGCACGAAGGCGCGGTCGACATCGGCGTCGGCGGCGGCCGCCACCCAGGCGACGTTTTTCGACGGCAGGCCGGGCGCCGCGGCGGCGGTTCCCCAGGCGAGGCAGACGGCGAGACAGCAGGCGGCGAGGCGGAGCTTCATGGCGGCGACGGCAGCGGACGAAAAAGGCCGATTGTGGGCCGGCCGCGCGCCCTCCCCGGAACGCGGGGGAAAACCTCGCCCGACGCCTCCCGCCGATGACCGAAATCACGCTGCCCCACGCGCGGGGTGCCGGTGCCGGCCGGGGTCTTCTACGATCGGCTGGTGAACATTCGTAACGCCTCCCTCCCGATGCGCCAGCTGGCGATCGCCGCCGCGCTGGCGGGCACGCTGGCCGCCCAGGCCGCCGACATGAAGTCGGCCCGCTTCTACGAGGACGCGCTGTCGCGCTACGAGAAGCAGGACTACCCGGGCGCCGTCGTGCAGCTCAAGAACGCGCTCAAGCTCGACAAGACGCAGCTGTCGGTGCACGTGCTGCTGGGCAAGGCGCTGCTGGCCAGCGGCGACTCGGTCGGCGCGCAGGTCGCGTTCGAGGAGGCGCTGCGGCTCGGCGTCAACCGCGCCGAGGTCGTGCTGCCGCTGTCGACGGCCCTGGTCAACCAGGGCAAGCCGCAGGTGGTGCTGACCGACACGCGCTTCGCGCCGGCCGGCCTGCCGACCGAGCTGCGCGCGGCGATGAGCGTCGTGCGCGCCAACGCCGCGGCCGACACCGGCGACCCGCGCGCAGCGCTGCAGATGCTCGACGAGGCACGGGCGCTGGCCCCGCGCGACGCCGCGCCCTGGCTGGCCGAAGTGACGGTGCGGCTGCGCATGGGCCAGCCGGCCGAGGCCCAGGCCGCGGCCGACAAGGCGCTGGCGCTGGCCCCCGGCCTGGCCCAGGTGCACTACCTGCGCGGCACCATCGCGCACGCCCGGGGCCAGGGCCAGGCAGCGCTGGACGCCTACGGCCGCGCGCTGGCGATCCAGCCCGCCCACCTCGAGACGCTGGTCTCGCGCGCCGGCCTGCTGCTGGACCTCAAGCGCGACGCCGAGGCGCAGCGCGACATCGCCCAGCTGCGCCAGGTGGCGCCGCTGGACCCGCGCGGCGGCTACCTGCAGGCCCTGCTGGCCGAAAAAGCCGGGCGCGGCGCCGAGGTGCGGGCCGCGCTGCGCGACGTCACCGGCCTGCTCGACCCGGTGCCGATGGAGTACCTGCGCTACCGCCCGCAGCTGCTGATGCTGGGCGGCCTCGCGCACTACGGCCTCAACGAACGCGAGAAGGCCCTGCCCTATCTCGAGGCGGTGCAGCGCTCGCAGCCCGGCAGCGGCGCGGCCAAGCTCGTGGCGCAGATCCAGATCTCGCAGAACAACCTGGACAAGGCCATCGAGTCGCTCGAGGGCTATCTGCGCCGCAACCCGGCAGACACGCAGGCGACGCTGCTGCTGGCGTCGGCCCAGATCGCCCAGGGCCGGCACACCCGCGCCGCGGCCACCGCCGAACAGGCGCTGCGCACCCAGGACTCGGCGCCGATGCGCGGCCTGCTCGGCCTGAGCCTGGCCGTCGGCGGCCGCGTGCCCGACGCCCTGGACGCGCTGGAGGCCTCGTTCAAGGCCGATCCCAAGCAGCTCGCGACCGGCACCGCGCTGGCGCAGATCCGGCTGCAGGCCGGCGACACCCGGCGGGCGACCCAGGTGCTGCAGACGCTGTTGCAGCACCACCCGAAGCAGGCCGGGCTGCTGAACCTGCTCGGCAGCGCCAAGGCTCGCGGCGGCGACGCCGCCGGCGCCCGCCAGGCCTTCGAACAGGCGCTGGTCGTCGACCCGGCCTTCGTGTCGCCGCAGGTGCAGCTCGCGCGCCTGGACGCCGACGCCGGCAAGTTCGACGCCGCGCAGCAGCGCCTGCAGCAGGCGCTGGCCAAGGACGACAAGGCGCTGGAGCCGACGCTGGCGATGGCCCAGCTGGCCGAGCGCCGCGGCCGCCTCGACGACGCGCGCCGCTGGTACGAGAAGGCCGACGACATCGCCGGACCCAACGTCATCGACCCGGCGCTGGAGCTCGTCGAGTTCCTGCTGCGCCAGGGTCAGCCCGAGGCCGCCCGCGAGGCCGGCAAGCGGCTGTCCAACCGCGCCCCCGAGGCGGTGCCGGTGCTGATCGCGCTGGCCCGCATCTCGCTGGCCAACGACGACGAAGCCGGCGCGCGCACCGGGTTGAACCGCGCCTCGACGCTGGCCGACCACGACGTCGGCGCGCTCGCCCGCATCGCGGTGCTGCAGCTGCAGGCCAACCATCCGCAGGGTGCGCAGCACACGCTGACCAAGGCGCTGACCGAGCGGCCGAACTCGCTGCCGCTGCAGGCGCTGATGGTCGACGCCGAGATCCGCCTCGGCGAGCTGGCCGCCGCCGAGAAGCGCGCCCGCACGATCGCCACGCAGAACCCGAAGCTGGCCGTCGGCCCGTCGCTGCTGGGCGACGTGGCGACCGCCCGCGGCCAGCGCGCCGCCGCGATCGACGCCTATCGCACGGCCCACCGCCTGCAGCCCGGCACCGACACGCTGCTGCGGCTGCTGCGCGCGACGGCGCCGCAGGACCCGCAGGGAGCGCAGAAGCTCGCCGAGCAGTGGCTCGCGTCACACCCGCGCGACGCCGTCGTGCGCCGCGTGCTGGCCGACGGCTACGCCCGGCTGGGCCAGTGGCCCGCCGCGCGCGACGCCTACCAGGCGCTGCTGAAGCTGACGCCCGAGGACGCCGAGGCCTGGAACAACCTCGCCCATGTGCAGCTGCGCCAGAAGGACGGCGCCGCGCTGGCGTCGGCCGAGCGGGCGCTGGCCCTGAAGCCCGGCGTGCCGCACATCGTCGGCACGGCCGGCTGGGCGGCGTTCCATGCCGGCCAGACCGACAAGGCGCTGCAGCGCCTGCGCGAAGCGCGGCTGCGCGACCCGGGCAACCCGACGACACGCTTCTACCTCGCCACGGTGCTCGCCCGCTCGGGGCGCAGCGCGGAGGCCCGCGAGGAGCTCCAGGCCGCGCTGCGCAGCCAGAACTTCGCCGAGGCGCAGGACGCCCAGGCGCTGCTGCAGACCCTCAAGTGAGGGGCGCACGGGGTGTCGCAAGTTCTTACATTCCCCCGGCGATTCTGCGAGGATCGCACGCAAGTTCTTGATGTGCCGGGAAATTCCGGCCTGGCGCGGGCCTTGCATGTCCTGCCTGGCGCGGCACGGGGAGCGCTGCGGCTGAACTCGAGAGGCATTCGATGAAAACGAACATGAAGCACGTGACGGCGTCGGCCCTGATGGTGATGGGCCTCGGTTTCGCCGGTGCCGCCTCGGCGCAGAACACCTGGAGCCTGCTCGACTCCTGCACGCCGAACAGCGGCACCACGCAGCTGGCCACCTGCACCTCGGGTGGCAAGTCGGTGGCCGTCACCGCCTACGCGGCCGGCAGCGGCGCCAACTTCGCCAAGGCCTCGATGACCGAGTGGTACACCAACGGCATCGGCGTCTCCTACAGCGGCGAACCGACCGGCAGCCCGCAGCACGCCATCGACAACAACGGCAAGACCGAGCTGGTCATGCTGAACTTCACGACGGCGACGATGCTCAGCGCGCTGTCGATCGGCTGGTTCGAGAACGATGCCGACATCTCGGTGCTGCGCTGGACCGGCCAGGGTGCGCCCGACCTGACCACGAACTCGACCGGCAACCTGACCAGCAGCGGCTGGACCCTGGTGGCCAGCCGCGACGTCGACCCGAGCTATTCGTGGAACTTCAGCGGCGGCGGCTACTCGAGCTGGTGGCTGATCAGCAGCTACTTCGGCGCCAGCGGCTACGCCGCCGACGGCTCCGGCTACCTGGACAAGGGCAACGACTACTTCAAGCTGCTGTCCTTCACCGGCACCACGCAATCCGGCGGCGGCAGCGGTGGCAGCGTCCCCGAGCCCGGCACGCTGGCGCTGGCGGGCCTGGCGCTGGCCGGCATCGTCGGCGCCAAGCGCCGCCGCGCCCGCACCGTCTGACACACAGAAGCTTCGGCAGCTTCGTCCGTCGGGCCGGCCTCTGCCGGCCCTTTTTTCATGCTCCGGGATCGGCGGCGGCCAGCCCGGGCTGACCCTCGTCCTCATCGGCCGGTTCGGCATTGGCCCGCGCCAGCGCCATCCAGACCGAAAACGGCACGCGCGCCGCACGGCGCGGTGCGGCGCGTGCCACCTCCAGCCGGCCGTCGGCGCAGGCCAGCATCACGCCATACGGTTCGGGCACCTCGTCGGGCGTGGCGATGCCTTCGTTGAAGACGTACCAGCATTGGCTGGCCAGCGCGCGGTAGGCCGCGCCCTTGTCGGGCCGGCGCAGGTCGGCCAGCAGGTCGGCGCGGCGCACCTTGATCTCATGCACCACCGGCTCGGCGTAGTCCTCGACCGTCGTGTGGCGGATCGAGAAGACGTCGGGCATCGCGGTCGCCCAGCGTGTGCTGCCGTCGTCGCCGGCCAGCGGCGCGCGCAGCGCCAAGCCGCGCCAGACGATGCGCCCGGCACGCTGCATCTCGCGGGCGACCCGCGCGACCAGCGCCTCGTGGGCGTCGAAGGCGGCGCGGTTGCGTGTCAGCGTCGCCGCCAGCAGCGTGATGCCGGCGTCGGTGACGACGAGCGTCTCGCGCCCGGCCTCGTCCCAGCGGCGCTGCAGCAGCCCGGCGGCCAGCAGGTCGATCTCGACCGCGTCGCGGCAGGGCCAGCCGGCCGAGCGCCAGATCTCGCGCAGACGGCGCCGGTGCACGGCGCCGAGCGCCGGGCTCACTCGGCGCTCACTCGACGACCTGAACGCCCTTCCAGAACGCGATGCGGCCCTGGATGTTGGCCGCGGCTTCCTTCGGCGCCGGGTAGTACCAGGCCGCGTCGGGGTTGGCGTCGCCGTCGACGAACAGCGTGTGATAACGCGCCTCGCCCTTCCACGAGCACATCGTGCGCGTGTTGCTCGGCAGCAGGTACTGCGGCTTCACCGCCTCGGCGGGGAAGTAGTGGTTGCCTTCGACGATGACCGTGTCGTCGCTCTCGGCGACGACGGTGCCCTTCCAGATCGCTTTCATCCCGATGTCCTCTCGCTGACGCCGCCGGCCGGCTCCAGCCAGTGCAGCGAGAAACGCCTCGCCGCGTCGGTCCAGACCGGGCCCGGCTCGAAGCCGGCGCGCCGCGCGAGGGCCCGGAAGCCGTCGACGCTGTACTTGTACGAGTTCTCGGTGTGCAGGCTGTCGCCCTCGTCGAACTCGAAGACCTCGCCGGCGACGCACACCGCCTGGCGGCGGCGGCTGACCAGATGCATCTCGATGCGGCGCAAAGGCGGATGGTAGAACGCCGCGTGCGCCCAGGCCGAAAGATCGAAGTCCGCACCCAGTTCACGGTTGGCACGCGCCAGCAGGTTGAGGTTGAAGGCCGCCGTCACGCCCTGGGCGTCGTTGTAGGCCGCGTGCAGCAGCGCCGGCTCCTTGATCAGGTCGACGCCGATCAGCAGCGCGCCGCCGTCCAGCCAGTGGCGGAAACGCGCCAGCAGCGCGCAGGCCTCGGCGGGTTCGAAGTTGCCGATCGAACTGCCGGGAAAGAAGCCGATGCGCCGCCCGGCCGGCGGCGGCAGCTCCAGCGCGGCGGTGAAGTCGGCCGCCAGCGGCTCGACGGCCAGGCCGGGGAAGTCGGCGCGTAGCGCCGCCGCCGCGTCGGCCAGGTGCTCGCCCGAAATGTCGACCGGCACGAAGCGCCGCGGCGCCGCGAGCGCCTGCAACAGCAGCCGCACCTTGACGCTGGCGCCGGCACCGAACTCGACGATCTCGGCACCCGGGCCGATGCGCGCCGCGAACTCGTCGGCGTGGCGGTCCAGCAGCGCCAGCTCGGTGCGTGTCGGGTAGTACTCGGGCAGTTCGCAGATGCGCTCGAACAGGCGCGAACCCTCGGCGTCGTAGAACCACTTGGGCGCGATACGCCGCGCGCGCAGCCCAGCGACGAAGTCGTCGGCAAAGCTCATGCGTCGCGCGCCAGCCTGAGGCCGCTGAACTGCCAACGTGCCCCGGGCGGAAAGAAGTTGCGATAACTGGCGCGTGCGTGGCCGGGCGGCGTCGCGAACGAGCTGCCGCGCAGCACGATCTGGCCGACCATGAACTTGCCGTTGTACTCGCCGACCGCACCGGCCCAGGGCCGGTAGCGCGGGTAGGGCTCGTAGGACGAACGGGTCCACTGCCACAGCGCGCCGAAACACTGCGACGGCGGCGCGGCCGAGTTCGCCGCGTGCTCCCACTCGGCTTCGGTGGGCAGGCGCGCACCGGCCCATTCGGCGTAGGCCGCAGCCTCGTAGAACGACAGATGGCGCACCGGCGCCTGCGGTGCACGCGGTTGCGGGCCGTGCGGCGTGAACTCGCTGCCGTCGTCGCGCCAGTACAGCGGGCCGGTCCAGCCCTGGGCCTGAACCGCGGCCCAGCCGTCGGACAGCCACAGCGCCGCACGGCGGTAACCGCCGTCGTCGACGAAGGCCTGGTACTCGGCGTTCGTCACCAGCTGGCGCGCGATCTCGTAGGGCTGCAGCCGCACGGCGTGGCGCGGCGTCTCGTTGTCGAAGGCGAAGCCAGCGCCGACGTGGCCGATCTCGACCTCGCCGCCGTCGAAACCCAGCCAGCCCGCGACACCCGCCGGCCACGGTGGCGGCTCGCCGGGGAAAGCCGCCGGCGCCAGCGGGTTCAGCGCCAAGGCGGCGAGGATGTCGGTCTGCATCAGCTCCTGGTGCTGCTGCTCGTGCTGCAGGCCCAGTTCAACCAGCGGGAAGGCCGCGGCACGCGTGTCGGCGTCGGCCTCGGCGATGAAGGTGATCACGCCGGCGTCGACGACCCGGCGCCAGGCCAGCACCTCGTCCAGCGACGGCCGCGACAGCAGCCCACGCTGCGGCCGCGGATGGCGCGGCCCCAGGCTCTCGTAATAGGAGTTGAACAGCCGCGCCCAGCGTTCGTCGTAGGGCCTGAAACCCGGTGCGTGCGGCGCCAGCACCACGGCTTCGAAGAACCAGCTGGTGTGCGCCAGGTGCCATTTCGTCGGGCTGGCGTCGGGCATCGCCTGCAGCTGCTGGTCTTCGGCGGACAGAGGCGCCGCCAGGGCTTCGCTGTGGGCGCGCACCGCGCGGAAACGGGCGGCAAGCTCGGAAACGGCGTCGGGCATTCGGCGCTCTCCTGCGACCGGTGGGGTCCGGCGCATTCTGGTCGTGGGGGGCTCGGGTGCTCACCCGGGCAAGCCCCGTTCCGTGTGAGGGCCGGTAACCCCGGCCGAACGCTGCATACAGAGCGACTGAACCCCGGAAGGCCGCCGCCTTCCTACAGTGCAGACCATGGACAGCACCCTCACCCCCACCCTGCTCGACCCGCGCCCGATCGAACGCCTGGTCGCCGGCCAGCCGACGCAGGACGGCGCCGGCGTGAAGCTCGTGCGCCTGCTGACGCACGACCTGCAGCGCCGGCTCGACCCCTTTCTGATGCTCGACCGCTTCGCGACCGACCGCGCCGAGGACTACATCGCCGGTTTTCCCGACCACCCGCACCGCGGTTTCGAGACCGTCACGGTGATGGTCGAAGGCCGCATGCGCCACCGCGACAGCGCCGGCCACGAAGGCCGTGTCGGCCCCGGCGGCGTGCAGTGGATGACCGCCGGCCGCGGCCTGGTGCACAGCGAGATGCCCGAACAGGAAGACGGCCGCATGGACGGCTTCCAGCTGTGGCTGAACCTGCCGGCGCGCGAGAAGATGCGCGAGCCCTGGTACCGCGACATCGAGGCCGATCAGGTGCCCGAGTGGCGAGCGACAGGCGTGCGCGCGCGTGTCGTCGCCGGCCGCACGCACGGCGTCGCCGGCGCCGTCGAACGCGAGACGACCGAGCCGCTGATCGTCGACCTCGAACTCGCGCCCGGTGCCCGTTTCGAGCAGGCGCTGCCGGCCGCGCACAACGCCTTCGTCGTCGTCGTGCATGGCGCCGTCGAGCTCGGCGGCCGGTCGCTGGAGCCCGGGCCGATGGCGATCATGGCCAACCGCGGCGACGGTGTCGCCGTCACCGGCGGCACCGCCGGCGCACGCCTGCTGCTCGTCGCCGGCCGGCCGCTGGGCGAGCCGATCGCGCAGTACGGGCCGTTCGTGATGAACAGCAACCGCGAGATCTTCGAAGCCGTCGAAGACTTCCGCGCCGGCCGCCTGGCCTGACCGGCCGGGGCGCGGCGCCGCGAACGCTCAGCGCTTGAGCGGGATCGGCGTCGCGCGGTCGACCGGCACGGCGGTCACCGCGTTCTGCGGCGAGCCTTCGATGACACGGTCGGAATAGGTCAGGTAGACCAGCGTGTTGCGCCCGGCGTCGACCATGCGCACGACGTGCAGCCGCTTGAAGACCAGCGAGATGCGTTCGCTGAACATGTCTTCCTGCTGCGGCAGCGGCTTGGGGAACGAGATCGGCCCGGTCTGGCGGCAGGCGATCGAGGCGTCCGACTTGTCCTCGGCCAGCCCGAGGCCGCCCTTGATGCCGCCGGTCTTGGCGCGCGAGACGTAGCAGGTCACGCCTTTGACGCCCGGGTCGTCGTAGGCGTCGACGACGATCTTGTGATCCGGCCCGATCAGCTTGAAGACCGTGTCGACCTCGCCGATCGGCTCGGCCGACGCGGCGGCCGACAGCACGCCCAAACAGGCGGCAAACAGTGCAGTCTTCATCTCAGTGGTCCTCGACCAGATCGCCGATCGGCGCCGCCGGCGTGCCGCCGACGAGCACGGTGTACACCTTGCCGCCCTCGAGGATCAGGTCCGTGAGCGCCAGCACCGGCCCGTCGACGACTGGCGAGGTGACGGTCAGCGAGCCGCTGGCCGTGGCCGACACCTCGGCATAGGCCGAGCCGGCGCCGACCTCGACGCCGGAGGCCAGTTGCGACGAGCCTGACTTCAGCGACAGCGTCGACCCCAGCCCGGCCACCGCGTTGACGAGGCGGATGCGCGCCTTGCTGCTGCCGGTGGACAGCGTGTTGTCGTCGACGAGCCAGGCCGAGGCCGGCGAGGCGGCGCTGCCGTAGATCAGCAGCGTGTAGTCCCGGCCGGCGGCCAGCGTCGCCGTGGGGACCGCGGCGCTGACGTCGGTGCTGCCGATGCGCGCCGTGACCGCCGGCACGCCGGCCGCGACCAGCGCGTAGCCGCTGACCACCGGCGAGCCGGCGGACACCAGCTCGCGGCCCTCGACGGTCGCGGTCACGGTGGCGCTGCCGGCGGCGGCACCGGCGACACGCACACGCGCCTGGGTGGCATCGATGCGTGTCAGCGTCGTCTTGTGCTCGCGCAGCAGCACGCCGTTGACCAGCGCACCACCGGCCGCGGCCGCGAGCGCCAGCGTGAACACCTTGCCGCCCGGGAACACGACGCCGGAGACGTCGAGCCGCACGTCGGTCTTGCTGCCGGCGGCCGTGACACGCACACGCCAGGTTCCGGCGTCGATCGTCACGAACTCCGCCAGCGTGCCAACCGCAGCCGAAGACTGCATCGCCACCGAGTCGGCCAGTTCGTCGTCCTCGGCGGTGACGTAGACGTCCAGCACGCCGGCATCGGTCGCGCCGTTGAAGACCCGAACCTTGGTCTTGTCGCTCTTGGGCTCGGACGTGTTCTCGTGCAGCAGTTGCCAGCCGAGCGCACCGACCGGGCCCCAGGCAAGCAGCGTGTAGTCGTCGTCCTCGGACAGCGACGGCGTGAAGCTGGAGACCAGCGCCGTCGCCGAGCCGGTGCGCGAGATCGTCGAGCGGCAGTCGTCCGGGTCGACGTCGCGGTAGCTCGTCTCGTCGCCCCAGGCGATGCCGGAAAACAGCCGCTCGTCGTCGACGGTCAGCGTCAGCGCGTCGTACGAGCTGGCGTTGATGAAGCGCACATGGGCCTTGCTCGTGTCGGTACCACCACCGCAGCCGGCGAACGCCACCGGCGAGGACAGCGCCAGCGTCAGCCAGCGCCGGCGGTTGATCTGCTGCATCGGGTTCTCCTGGGCGCCGGCGCCACGGCCGGCCAGGGCGACATCATCGCCCAGCCACGTTGCCGGCATGCGAAGGCCGGTGACGGCGTGGTGCCGGCGCCGCGGAGCTCAGGTGGCCGGCTTGTCCGACAGCGCCTTCAGGTTGTCCTGCAACTCCTTGCCCATCGGCGCGTTCAGCACGATGCCCTTGGGCGGGATCGGCGACAGGAACCACTTGCGGTAGAGCTTCTCGAACTCGCCGCTCTTCATCAGCCCGGCCAGCACGCCGTCGACCAGTTGCTTGAACGCCGGGTCGTCCTTGCGGACCATGATCGCGTAGGGCTCGACCTGGATCGACTCGCCGACGACCGCCAGCTCGGCCGGGTTCGCCGAGCTCGCGCGCAGGCCGTAGAGCAGGATGTCGTCCATGCCGAAGGCCGCGGCGCGGCCGCTTTGCACCAGCAGCGCGGCCTCGGCGTGGTCCTTGGCGCCGATCAGCTCGATCGGCAGCTTGTTCTCGCTGATCAGGTTGCGCAGGATGCGGAAGTTGGTCGTGCCGGTGGTCGACACCAGCACCTTGCCGTTCAGGTCGGCCAGCGACTTGATGCCCGAGTCGCTGCGCACCAGGAAACGCGTGCCGGTGTAGAAGTAGTTGATCGCGAACGCGACCTGCTTGGCACGGTCGCTGTTGTTGGTCGTCGAGCCGCACTCGATGTCGATCGTGCCGTTGACCAGCAGCGGGATGCGGTTGGCGCTGGTCACCGACTGCAGGTTGACCTTCAGGTCGGGCCGGCCGGTGACCTTCTTCACCTCGTCGACGATGCGGCCGCAGATCTCGAAGCCGAAACCGACCGGCTGCGCCTTGTCGTCGAGGTAGGAGAACGGGATCGACGACTCGCGGTAGGCGACGCCGATGGCACCGCTGGCCTTGACCTTGTCCAGCGTGGACTGGGCGGAAGCGGCCGACGCGGCGAAGGCCAGGGCGAGAACGGCGAGCGGGCGCACGATCTGGGGCATGGACGAGGCTCCTTGACGATGTGGAGCCCAGGCTAAGCAAAGTGCCGGCCACTGTCGCTCCGCACGAACGCGGAGATCGCCGTCCACAAAGACGAACGCCCGGCCGGGGCCGGGCGTCGCCGAGGAAGCAGGCTCAGGCGCGGGGCGCGGCGGCACCGCTCTGCGCGATGTAGGCCGAGGCGCCGTCGGCGGCGGCCAGCGAGTCGATGCCCGAGAGCATCACGACGGTGAAGAAGGCCGCGCTGGCCAGCGCGAACAGGCGGGGGGCAAGGCGGTTGTTCATCGTGGACTCCTTGGGGTGACGTGCTGCGATGGAGTCCACTGTAGGCAGCGGGGAGGCCGGTCGCGAGCGGCTTGCGACGACCGGTGGCGCAGGCCGACGAACTGCCGGCGGCGCCGACGAAGCGTCAGCCGCCGACGCCGCGCGGGTGCGCCGCGGCGGCCGACGGCTCGGCCAGATCGGCGTGGAAGAACTCGTCGAGGCCGGGATGCTCGGTGACGGCCAGGCCCTGCATCAGTTCGAGGCTGGACTCGTACCAGCCGCAGGCCGGGGCCGCGACACCGCGCGCGGCCGCCTCGGCGGCCGAGACGGACAGATCGGCCGACCGGCCGCGGCGGCGGGAAATGAAGACCGTGGACATCGTCGCCCCCTCAAGCGATTCGCAGGGCTTCATCCTGACGCGCACACGCGCCGCCCGCCATCACCCGGAAGTCCGGTTTCAGCGCTTTCGGCCGTTTCGCCCCCCGAACGGGTGGTGCATTGTTCACACGCCGGTCACCCCGGCCCGCCGGGGCTCAGGCCAGCGGCCGCACCCCGAACAGCCAGGCGTGCGCCCAGAAGGCGAACACCGCCCAGCCGGCGACACCGACGGCCACCGTCACCAGCGTCATCGACAGCCGGCCCGGCGCGTAGACCGTGCCGGCACGGCTGTCGCGCTGGCGCGCGGCGCGGTAGTCCAGCACCGCCCAGACCAGGAAGCTGCCGAACAGCACGAGGTCGGCCAGCGTGTGGTTGGCGATCAGGTGGGCGAAGGCCCAGACCTTCACGCCCAGGACCATCGGGTGGTGCAGCTTCGCCTTGATCTGGTTGCCCGGCACGTAGGCGGCGAAGTTCAGGATGAAGGCGACGAGCACCAGCAGCGAGGCCAGGTGGCGGGTCCAGAGCATCGGCGTCCACAGCGCGACCGGGTCCAGCCGGGCCTCGCCGTAGCCGCGCACGATCAGCACCAGGCCGACCAGCGACAGCACCGAGTACAGGCCCTTGAAGCCGTTCTCGCCGAGCCGCGCACGCAAACGCGTGCGCCAGTCTTCGCCGTAGATGCGCACCGAGTGCGCGGCCAGAAACAGCACGAGGCCCAAGATCAGTTGCGTCATGGGTGACAGCACAGAGTCGACAGCGGCGGCATTGTCGCCGCCCGGCCGCTATCCTGCCTCGCATGGACAAGCGTCACCACTGGGAAGACTTCCCCGCCGGCACCGTGCGCAGCTTCGGCGCCACCACCGTCACCCGCGAGGCGATCGTCGAGTTCGCGCGCCAGTTCGACCCGCAGCCATTCCACCTCGACGAGGAGGCGGCCAAACACTCGCTGTTCAAGGGGCTGTGCGCCAGCGGCTGGCACACCGCGGCGATGACGATGCGCATGATGTGCGACGAGTACCTGCTCGACGCCGCCAGCCTGGGCTCGCCGGGGCTGGAGAACATCCGCTGGCAGAAGCCGGTCTACCCCGGCGACACGCTGAAGGTGCGCATGGAAGTCACCGAGGCGCGGCCGATGGCCAGCCGGCCGACGGTCGGCCTGGTGCGCTCGACCTGGACAGTGTTCAACCAGCGCGACGAAGCCGTGATGTCCATGGAAGGTTGGGCG
This sequence comes from Rubrivivax benzoatilyticus JA2 = ATCC BAA-35, assembly GCF_000190375.1. GTDB lineage: Bacteria > Pseudomonadota > Gammaproteobacteria > Burkholderiales > Burkholderiaceae_C > Rubrivivax > Rubrivivax benzoatilyticus. Next base: position 19,583 of record NZ_AEWG01000038.1, on the reverse strand, counting down.
ATGTTCAAGAGGCGCACGCCCGCGGTCGGCGAAAATCCGGCCTGAACCCTTCCCGTCTGGCCCTCACCCGTTCCGGAGAAAAGCCCTCATGTCCCGCACTACCCGTGTCCTGCGTTCGCTGCTCGCCGTCGGCGCCGCCACCGTGGCTTTCGCCGCGGGCGCGCAGAACACCGAGCCCAAGGTCCTGAACATCTACAACTGGGCCGAGTACATCGCCGAAGACACGCTGAAGAACTTCGAGAAGGAAACCGGCATCAAGGTCCGGTACGACATCTTCGACAGCAACGAGATCCTGCACGCCAAGCTGGTGGCCGGGAAGACCGGCTACGACATCGTCGTGCCGGGCGCGCACTTCGCGAAGGCGCAGATCGAAGGCGGCCTGTTCCAGAAGCTCGACAAGTCGCTGCTGCCGAACTGGAAGAACCTCGACCCGGCGGTGCTGGAGCAGATGGCCAAGGTCGACCCGGGCAACCAGTACCTCGTCGACTGGCTCTGGGGCTACGTGACCGTCGGCATCAACGTCAAGAAGGTCAAGGCCGCGCTGGGCTCGACGCCGATGCCGGCCAACGCCTGGGACCTGCTGTTCAAGCCGGAGTACGCCAGCAAGCTCAAGAGCTGCGGCGTCAGCGTGCTCGACTCGGCCTCCGAGGTGCTGCCGGTGGCGATGATCTACGCCGGCAAGGAGCCCTACAGCAAGAACGCCAAGGACTACGACGCCGCGCGCGAGGTGCTGGCCAAGGCCCGGCCCTACGTGACGCGCTTCTCGTCGTCGGGCTACATCGACGAGATGGCCAACGGCTCGCTGTGCCTGGTGATGGGCTATGCCGGTGACATGAACATCTCGCGCCAGCGCGCGATCGACAGCAAGACCGGCGTCGAGATCCAGGTGCTGATCCCGCCGAGCGGCGCGACGATGTTCTTCGACTCGATGGCCATCCCGAAGGACGCCGAGCACCCGAAGAACGCCCACCTGTTTATCAACTACATCCTGCGCCCCGAGGTGCATGCGGCGCTGACGAACAAGGTCTTCTACGCCAACCCGAACGCGGCGTCGAAGAAGTTCGTCAAGAAGGAAGTGGCGTCCAACCCGACGGTCTTCCTGTCGCCCGAGGACATGAAGAAGCTGACGTCGCCGGACGCGGTGCCGCAGGACATCCGCCGCGTGCAGACGCGCATCTTCAAGAGCTTCAAGGCGGGGTCGAAGTAAACACCCCGGCCGACACGCTCGGCTTCTGGTTCGGCCCGCCGCCGCACGCGGCGCGGGTCGACTGGTTCCGCAAGAGCGACGCCTTCGACCGCCTCGTCACCGAACGTTTCGGCGCCGAGGTCGAGGCGGCGCTCGCCGGCACGCTGCCACCCGCCTGGGCGGCCGTGCCGCTGGCCGAGATCCTGCTGCTCGACCAGTTCACGCGCAACATCTTCCGCGGCCAGCCGCGGGCCTTCGCCGGTGACGCCCGCGCGCTGGCGCTGGCCCAGGCGCTGGTCGCCAGCGGTGCCGACCGGGCGCTGACGACGATCGAGCGCTGGTTCGCCTACCTGCCGTTCGAACACGCCGAGAGCCTGCCGCTGCAGGACGAGTCGGTGCGCCTGTTCACCGCGCTGGCGGCCGAGGACGAACGCCTGGCCGACGCGCTCGACTACGCGCAGCGCCACCGGGACGTGATCCGCCGTTTCGGCCGCTTCCCGCACCGCAACGCGGTGCTCGGCCGGCCCAGCACGGCCGACGAACGGGATTACCTGGCGCAGCCCGGCGCGGGCTTCTGAGCCGGCCGGCCCGGGCGGTCGCGGACCGCCGGCCTCACGACCCGGGCGGGGCGGGGTTCAGTGGTCTTCGAGGCGCGTGTGCACGCCTTCGGCGGGCTCGCCGGTGTCCGGGTCCAGCCAGTCGGCGATGCCGAGTTCCTGCTCGGCCTCGAACAGCGTCTCGCCGGGCTCGATCTCGCCGTCGCAGGCCGCTTCCATCGCCTGCAAGGCCTCGTCTTCGCTGTCGTAGGGGCCGAACTCCTGGCGTCCGGTGGCAGCCAGCCAGTACCAGCCGTCAGGACGCTGGACGATCTCGCCTTCGCCGGGCGGCGTGGCGTCCAGCGGCAAGTCCTCGTCGAGGTTCGGGGCCACGAACCGGGTGGGGGTCTGGACTTGCGCCTTCATCGTCGTACTCCTCTTTGACGAGCCCATTCTGAACCTCGCAGCCCGGGGTGCAAGGTGTCCGAGCGGCGCGTGGCTTCAAGGCTCGCCGGGCCTGGAAAAGACTGATAAGGTCAGCGGCTGACTCCAGGCCCCGCGGCAGACTCGCCGCCATCCGGGCCTCCGGGCGCCGTTCGCGCGCCCCCTCTGCCCCGGCCGTCACGGCCCACGCGGCACTTCTTCCACAGGTTTTCCACTTCGGCGCCAGCCTGGGCACGGCTTGGCACTCGACTGTGGACAACTCTGGGGATGGTTCTTGCGCAAGCGCCGGGTTGTCCACAGGCCGAGGCCTGTCCGGCAGGTTGTCCAGAAACGCGAACGCCACCGTACCGGGGTCGGCCCACAGCCTTGATGACCCTGCAAGCTCTTGATTCCGCAGCGCTTTTGGTGCTTGTCCCCAGCGAACGGGGCCTCTACTACGACTACCAATCAGAGAAATGACATCAATACTGGATAACAGCCGAGGCGCGCCGACACTGCAGACCTGCCGCGGCGCAGGCCCGCATCGCGGGACAACCGCAGGGGGGTTCAGAGATCTCGGGCCGTGCCGAGCAGCGTTCCGGCGCTCGGGACGCGGCCGGCAGCGAGGTCCGCGGCCCAGCCGGCCGCGACCGCCCGGAGCTGTTCGACCTTGGCCGCCGATGGCGTGCCGCAGACGGTGCGGCCCAGCCAGTCGCTGTCCTCGCCTTCGGCATCGACATGCGTCGAGCCCGGCCCCATGTCGAAGGCGATGACGCTGTCATGGCCGGCTCGCGCGGCTTCATCGTGCAGCTCTCGCAGCACCGGCGTCGCACGCTGCTCGGCGTTGCAGCCGTCGGGAGCCGCCGCGATCGACAGCACCGGCCGCTGGCCAGCGTGCGACACCGCGCGCAGCTGGTCCGCGAAGCCGGGCACGGGCACAGGGTCCAGCAGCAGCGCGCCGGCCAGGCGAGCGGGGGCCGAGGCATCGAGCCGCCAGCCCAGCCGGGCTGCGAACGCCGCGCCGGCCGAATGCCCGCCGACGACGATGCGCTGCGGCAGTGGCCGACCGTCCGGCAGCACGAGGCCGCTCAACAGCGCCGCGGCCATCGTGTCGGCCAGCGCCGGATTGCCGTAGGCCATGTCGGCGTTGACACACAAGGTGGCCAGGCCCTGGCGCGCGATGCGGCGCATGGTCTCGCGCAGGTTGGCGCAGCTGCGCGAGAAGCCGTGCTGCAGCACCAGCAGCGCCTGCGGCTCGCCGGCCGGCAGCACCCATTCGGCGGCGTAGGTCCTGCCGCCGAGCTCCAGCGCCGGCGACCAGGTGATGCCGCCGGTGCTGGGCCCCGGCACGCTGGCACAGCCGGTCAGTCCGACGACCAGGCTGCGCAACACGAGACGCCTGACGCGCTGCATCGCGGCGCCCTGTGGAGGTGGCGCGCACACCGGCGCCGCCTCGCGGGCCGGACCTGCCGGATTCCCGTGCAGGAGTGCGGTCGGATCGATGTCGTGTTTCACGTGCTGCCGTGGCGATCGGGGCAATACCAGATTGTCCTGATCGGCTTTTTCCCTTGTCGCTCGAGAGCTTGTGGCGCCGATGGCGTGAACTGAGACACGTCAAGCAAATCCGGCTGGAGCGGCGTGGCCGATTTGCAGGCGACCCGGTGCTGGCGCAAGGCGGCCGGCCGCGGTGGGCGGCGAAAATCCTCTCGGGGATGGATCACCCGGAAGTCGCGGCGTCGGTGGTGCCTGCCCTGTTCCGCCATCCCGGGAGGACAGAGTGGGAGCGGAAACCATCGTCTGGATCAATCCGGACGAATCTCGTGCCGTGGCCGATGCGCCGGCGGCGCTGCGCGCCATGGGCTATGGCGTCATCGAATCGACACTGGCGGCGGCGCCGCGCTTGGCGGCCGACCTGCGTGTGCTGCCGACATCGGCTTGCTGGGACGAGGCCGCGCTGCGTGCCGCCTGCGCCGGCGACCGCCGCCCGACGCTGGTGCTGGCCCACGACGCCGCTGCCGAGGCGGTCGCGCTGGAGGTCTGCGACCTGCGCGACGAGATCGTGCGTGCGCCGCAGTCGGCGCACCACCTGGCGGCCCGCCTCGACCGGCTGATGCGGCGCGACCGCGATTCGGCCTGGCAGCATCGCGACACGCTGACCGGGCTGCTGAACCGCCGCGCCTTCGGCCAGCGCCTGCGCAAGGCGCTCGAGGAGATGCTGCCCGGCGAAGTGCGTGGCCTGCTGCGGCTGGACCTGGACCACTTCAAGCGCCTGAACGACGAATGCGGCCACGCCGTCGGTGACCAGCTGCTGCGCAGCGCCGCCGAGAGCCTGGCCGCCGGCTCATCGCCGGAAGACGCGATCGGCCGCGTCGGCGGCGACGAGTTCGTGCTGCTGCTCACCCGCTACGACCTGCAGACCCTGCTCAACGATGCGCGCGCGCTGCTGCGCCGGCTGTCGGCGCCGATCGAGGTGCCGTCCACCGGCCATAGCCTCGTGCTGACGGCCAGCGCCGGCCTGACGGTGCTGAGGCCGCACCTGAGCGAAGTCGAGGTGATGCGCCAGGCCGACGCCGCGATGTACGAGGCCAAGGGTGCCGGCCGCGACCGTCTGATGTGCTTCGAGAACTCGGTCAGCGGCGGCAACGCGCCCGACATCGATGCCGACCTCGAACGTTTCACCGAGGTCACCAAGGTGTTCAGCGACCGGCTTGCGCGCATCGTCGGCGACATGGGCCGGCGCCTCGTCGAGGGCGCACGCCGCCAGGCGCTGCAGGACGCGCTGACCGGCACCCACAACCGCCGCTACTTCGACGAACGCCTGGCGCGCGAGGTCACCCAGGCGCAGCGCAGCGGCCGGCCGCTGGCGCTGGCGCTGCTCGACATCGACAACTTCCACGGCATCAACGCCGGTTACGGCTGGCCGTCGGGCGACATCGTGCTGCGCGAGTTCGCGGCGCTGGCCGGCGGTAACGTGCGCCTGGTCGACTGGCTGGCGCGTTACGGCGGCGAGGAGTTCTGCATCGTGCTGCCCGACACGCCGGTCGAGGCGGCTCTGGCGGTGATGGAGCGCATCCGCGTGGCCGTCGCCGCGGCCACCTTCGTCGCCACCGACGGGCGGTCGATCGGGGTGACGGTCAGCATCGGCCTGGCGATGCTCTCGGCCGAGGATGGGGCGCCGGTGGCGCTGATCGACCGGGCCGGACGGGCCTGCCTGAGCGCCAAGGCCGCGGGCAAGAACCGTGTCGTGCTCGCTGACGGCGGGGTCTGAGCCCGTGGGCCCGGCCTTCGATTCGGCACGCGCTTGCAGACCGCACTCGCGCCCGCCCGCGCCAGCGGCGACAATCCACGATCCTTTCCGCGCTGTGTTCCATGCCTGACGACGATCAAATCCTGCCCGATACCGGCGCGGAGTCCGTTTCCCCCGCCACCGTGGCCCCGGAGCCCGAGCTGTCGGCCGAGGCCGCGGTACCCGAGGCGCCGGCCGAACCCGGCGCGGCCGCGCCCGCCGAACGCGCGGTGGCCGAGCTGTCGCCGGCCGAGTGCGCCGCGCGCCTGGCCGAGCTCTTCCCGGCGCTGTTCGCCCCGCCGCCCAAGCCGCTGAAGCTGCGCATCCAGGCCGACATCCAGGCGCGTGCGCCGGGTGTCTTCACGCGCCGCACGCTGTCGGTCTTCCTGCACCGCTACACGACGTCCAACGCCTATCTGTCGGCGCTGGTGAAGTCCGAGCAGCGCTACGACCTCGACGGCCAGCCGGCCGGCGAGCTGAGCGCCGAGCACCGCGAGCTGGCCGCCGCCGAGATCACGCGCCGCCGGGGCGTGCACGAGCAGCGCCGCGCCGCCGAACGTGCTGCGGCCCGTGCCGCCGACGCCGAGGCGCGCCGCCAGCAGCAGGCCGACCACGACGCGCGCCGCGACCGCGCCGGGCTGCTGCGCGCCTTCGAGACGACGACGCTGACGCCGGCCAACTTCTGCGCGCTGAAGGGCATCGCCGAGAGCGAGCTGGAAGCGGTCCTCGAGCAGGCCCGTCGCGAACGTGCCGAACGCCCGCCGATGCCGCCGCGCGAGGCGCGTCCCGGCGGCCCGCGGCCCGACCGTGGCCCGCGCCGTGACGGCGAGCGTGGCCCCGGCCCGCGCCGTGACGGCGCACGCCCGCAAGGCCCGCGTGGCGAACGCGGCCCGCGGCCCGAAGGCCAGGGCCGCCCGCCCAAGCGCTGAAGCCGGTTCAGGCCGCGGCGAGCCGCGAACGCACGCGTTCGCCGGCGGCGCGCGGCAGTTCGCCCGACAAGGCGACCGTCGGCCCGGCGGCCAGCATGCGGGCGAAGGCCGCCCGCACCGTTTCGGCCGGCACGGCGTCGATCCGGCTGCACCAGGTGCGCGTGTCGCACACCGTGCCGGTGGCGTAGAGGTCCAGCACCGCGTCCTCGAGGCGCCGATACGGGCGCTCGTGGGCGCGCAGCCGGCGCACCGCGAGCTGGGCCTTGGCACGCTCCAGGTCCTCGCCGCCGACGTGGGCGGCCTGGGCCTTCAGCAGCGCCAGCGTCTCGGCGAGCAGATCGTCGATCTGCTCCGGCGAGGTCGAGGCCTCGACGACGAACTGGCCGGCGACGTCGAGCACGTCGGCCGAGCAGGCGGTGTAGTAGGCCAGGCCGCGCTGCTCGCGGATGCGGTCCATCAGCGGCGAGCTCATGCCTTCGCCGAAGACGGCTGCGGCCAGCACACCGGCCGGGTCCTGCACCGCCAGCCCGGGCAGCGGGAAACCGAGCACCAGGTGCGCCTGGCTGCTGCCCGACAGGCGTTTGGTCGCCACCCCGCCGGCGTAGACCGGCGCGGCGACGAGGTTCTCGTGGCCGGCGTCCATCGTGCCGAAGGCGGCTTCGACGGCGGCCTCGAACGCCGGCACGTCGATGTCGCCGGCGGCGCCGACGACGACGTTGGCGCCGGTGTACTGGCGGCGCAGGTAGTCCACGAGCGCATCACGGCCGAAACGTTCGATGTTGCGCCGCGGGCCGATCACCGACTGGGCCAGCGCGTGGGTGCCCCAGCAGGCTTTGTCGAAGAGCTTGAACGCGGTCGACAGCGGGTCGTCCTCGTCCTCGGTGCACTCGTGCAGCAGCACCTGGCGCTCGCGCTCCAGCTCCTCGGCCGGGAAGGTGGGGTGGCGCACCAGGTCGGCCAGCATCTCGACGAGCTGCGGCACGTCGGCCGGCCGGCCGTGCATGGTGTAGCCGGTGTGGTCCTTGTCGGTGTGGGCGTTGACTTCGGCGCCCAGGCGCTCGGCGTCGAGGTTGATGCGGCGTGCGTCGCGCATCAGCGTGCCCTTGAACACCATGTGCTCGACGAAGTGGCTGATGCCGTTGTCCAGCTTCGATTCATGCGCGCTGCCGCTGCGCACGAAGACGCCGATGCTGGCGGTGTGCACGTGCGGCATGCGGATCGTCACGATGCGCACGCCGTTGGGCAGGCGCGTGATGCGGGTGTCGTCGGGGGGGTGGCGGGAGACAAGGCGCTGATGCGGAACTTCGGGAACGGCCTGCGAGCATAGGCCACGCCCGGCCGGGCTGCCGGCGGCTCCGATAAGCTGGCGTGATGCCTGCCCTGCCCGACCCTCGCCTGGACCCCCTCGCCTTCCTGCGTGCGCTTTACGACGCCGCGGTGCGCCGCGCGCTGCCCGAGCAGGTGCTCGCCGCACACCTGCCGCCGCCGCCACGCGGGCGCACCGTCGTCATCGGCGCCGGCAAGGCGGGTGGGGCGATGGCCGCGGCGCTCGACGCCGCCTGGCCGGCCGAGGCTCCGCTGTCCGGGCTGGTCGTCACGCGCTACGAGCACGTGCCGCCGGCCTACCGCGCGCGCGGCGGGCGCATCGAGGTGGTCGAGGCCTCGCACCCGGTGCCCGACGCCGCCGGCCGCGCCGCGGCGGCCCGCATCGCCGCGCTGGTGCAGGGCCTGGGGCCCGACGACCTGGTGCTGGCGCTGATCTCCGGCGGCGGCTCGGCGCTGCTGTCGCTGCCGGCGCCGGGGCTGACGCTGGAGGACAAGCAGGCCGTCAACCGCGCGCTGCTGTTGAGCGGCGCGTCGATCGGCGAGATGAATTGCCTGCGCAAGCACCTCTCGGCGATCAAGGGCGGGCGGCTGGCGGCGCTGGCCGCACCGGCGCGTGTGTGTTCGCTGCTGATCAGCGACGTGCCCGGCGACGACCCGGGTGTCATCGCCAGCGGCCCGACGGTGCCCGACGCGACCACGTGTGCCGACGCGCTGGCGATCTGCCGCCGCTACGGCATCGAGCTGCCGCCGGCGGCACGTGCCGGGCTGGAGAGCGGCGCCTTCGAGACACCCAAACCCGGTGACCCGCGTTTCGCCGGCCATGCCGTCGAGCTGATCGCGACCCCGCAGCAAAGCCTGGAAGCCGCTGCGGCGCTGGCGCGCGAGGCCGGTGTCGAGGCCCACGTGCTCAGCGACGAGATCGAAGGCGAGAGCCGCGAGGTCGGCAAGGTGCACGCGGCGCTGGCACGTGCCGTCGCGCGGCGCGGCCAGCCTTTCGCCAAACCGTGTGTGCTGCTGTCCGGCGGCGAGACCACCGTCACCGTGCGCACGAAAGGCGGGCGCGGCGGCCGTGCCGGCGAGTTCCTGCTCGGCTGCGCGCTGGCGCTGCAGGGCGAGCCCGGCGTGCACGTGCTGGCCGCCGACACTGACGGCATCGATGGCGTCGAGCGCAACGCCGGCGCCATCGTCACGCCCGACACGCTGGCCCGCGCCGCGGCCGCGGGCCTCAAGCCCGCCGAGCTGCTGGACCGCCACGACAGCTACCCGCTGTTCGAGGCCCTGGGCGACCTCGTCGTCACCGGGCCGAGCTACACCAACGTCAACGACTTCCGGGCGCTGCTGATCGTCTGAGCCGCACCTCGTCTGCTCGCGGGAGCACCCGCCCTTGACGGACCCGGCCCCCGAGGCAGCATCGGGGCCGTGCAGGCCGCATTCGAGACGGCCGAGGGAGGCTCATGAGCGAGAAGAAGGACGCCGGCGAGGGCCGGGTCGCGGTGCTCGTCGACTGCGACAACACCACCCCCGAGGTGCTGGAACACGCCCTGCGCGTCGTCGCCCAGTTCGGCCGTGTCGTGCTGCGGCGTGGCTACGGCAACCACACGACGCTGGCCAACCGTTGGCAGGACGCGCTGGTGAGGCTGGCGTTCACGCCCTGCCTGCAGTACCAGTACGCCGCCGGCAAGAACACCTCGGACATCGCGCTTGCACTCGACGCCATCGAGGCGCTGTTCGACCGTCGCGCCGACACCTTCTGCCTTGTCACCAGCGATTCCGACTTCGCCTACCTCTGCCGCAAGCTCCGGGAGCGAGGGGCTACGGTCCACATCGTTGGCGAATCCAAGACACCCGCCGCGCTGCGCAACGCCAGTGACCAGTTCTTCGAATGGGCCAGGCCGACTGCCGAGGCTCCGGAGATGCCACCCGCGGGCCTGGCCAAGGCCAAGGTCGAGGCGCCAGGGACAGAGCCTTCCAAACCGCTGCCCAAGCGTCGCCCGCGCTTCGTCATCGAGGCCGTCAGCCTGTTGGCCGGTGACACCTCGGAAGGCAAGGTGCATCTTGGGCCCCTGGGCCAGTATCTGAAGCGAACCGACCCGGCGTTCACACCCAAGCTCTACGGCCATTCCGGTCTGCTCGACATGCTGCGCACCTATGACCGCCTGACCGTTCAGCAGGAAACGGGCGGCTACTGGACCGTCCGCCTGAAGGAGGCCGAGGCGTCGGAGGCAACCCCGGCCGATGCCCATTGAAGCCGGGCCTCAGAAACCTCCCGCCCGCAGCGCCGCCGCACGTTCGCCGATGCGCGCCCGCTCGGCCGCGTCGAGGCGCGTCAGGTGCTTCAGCGGCATCACCATGCGCGGGTTGGTGGCCAGCCTGGCCTCGTGGCGCAGCAGGAAGTCCCAGTACAGCGTCGTGAACGGGCAGGCGGTGTCGCCGGTGCGCTCGCCGGGGCGGAAGCGGCAGCCGGCGCACAGCCGGCCGGCGCTCATGCGCTCGATGTAGCGGCCGCTGGCGACATAGGGCTTGCTGGCCATCAGGCCGCCGTCGGCGTTCTGGCTCATGCCCAGCGTGTTCGGCAGCTCCACCCACTCGACGGCGTCGACGTAGACCGCCAGGTACCAGGCGTGCACCTCTTTCGGCTCGACGCCGAGCAGCAGCGCGTACAGCCCGGTGACCATCAGGCGCTGGATGTGGTACGCGTAGCCGTGCTCCAGCGTCTGGACTATGGCGTCGGCCAGGCAGGCCATCGGCGTGTCGCCGCTCCAGTAGAAGGCCGGCAGCGGCTCGTGCGCGTCCCAGGCGTTCAGCTCGGCGTAGCCCGGCATGCGCGTCCAGTAGACGCCGCGCACGTACTCGCGCCAGCCGAGGATCTGGCGGATGAAACCTTCGGCGCTCTCCAGCGGCACCCGGCCGGCGCGGTAGGCAGCTTCGGCCGCGGCCACGACCTCGTGCGGGTCCAGCAGCTTGAGGTTCAGCGCCGCCGAGAGCTGCGAGTGCCAGAGCCACGGCTCGCCGGGCCACAGCGCGTCCTGCCAGCGGCCGAAGCCGGCCAGGCGCTCGGCGACGAAACGCTGCAGCGCGTGCAAGGCCTGCTCGCGTGTCACCGGCCAGGCGAAGGAGTCCAGCCGCCCGGGGTGGCCGGCGAAGCGGCGCCGCACCAGGTCCAGCACTTCGCGTGTCATCGCGTCGGGCGCGAAACGTGGCGGCTCGGCGTGCGGCGGCGGGCCGTCGCGGCCGAAAGCCTCGCGGTTGTCGGCGTCGTAGTTCCAGCGCCCGCCGCAGGGCTCGCCGCCGTCCATCAGCACGCCGTGGCGGCGGCGTTGCTCGCGGTAGAAGAACTCCAGCCGCAGCGTGCGCCGGCTGCGTGCGTGGGCGGCGAACTCGCGCACCGTGCAGAAGAAATGGCGGTCGGGGCGCAGCTCCAGCGGCAGGCCGTGCGACGCGGCCACGGCCTGCAGCGCGCGCAGCACGCGGTGGTCGCCGGGCGCGGTCATCACCAGCGCCTGGGGCTGCAGGCGCTCGATCGTGGCGTCCAGTTCGTCGGCCAGGCGGCCGCGGTTGCCGGCGTCGTCCAGCCGTGTGTAGTGCACGCGCCGGCCGGCGGCCTGCAGCGCGGCGGCGAAGTGGCGCATCGCCGCGAGGAACAGCGCCGTGCGCGGCTGGCTCGACGGCACGTGGGTCGATTCCTCGTCGACCTCGGCCATCCACACCGCGTCGTGCTCGGTGTCGAAACCGTCGAAGGCCGCGGCCTCGGCGTCGAGCTGGTCGCCGAGCACCAGCACCAGATGCCTCATGCGCCGCGCTCCGCGGTCTTGCGTTTGCGGCAGGCCTCGGAGCAATAGCGCACCTCGTCCCAGTTCTTCGCCCAGGCGCGGCGCCAGACCATCGGCCGGCCGCAGACCGCACAGGGTTTGCTCGGCAGGAAGCTCTTGTTGCCCTTGAAGGCTCGGCCGGAGTTCATCGGGGGACGGCGTGTCGCGTTCGGCCGCGAGTGTGCCGCGGGTGACCACCTGTCGCCTGCGATCTGGGGAGTCACCCCGGCGCCACGGGCAAGCCCTGATGCCGACCGGCCGGTCGCTCGGGTGTGATGCGCTCGCCGTCGTCACAGGCGGCGTCCAAGAAGATCAGGAGGAGACATGACCCGACGCATCCGCGCCTGCTGCGCCGCGCTGGCGCTGACTCTGTCCCTCGCCCTGGCGCCAGTGCTGGCGCAGGCCGACACCTACACCCGGACGCGCTACCCCATCGTGCTGGTGCACGGCATGCTGGGCTTCGGCGCCATCGGCCCGGTCGACTACTTCTACGGCGTGCCGGCGGCGCTGCGCTCGGGCGGCGCCGTCGTCTTCACGCCTTCGGTCTCGGCGCTGGAGAGCAGCGAAGCGCGTGGCGAGCAGCTGCTGGCCCAGCTGCGCCAGCTGAAGGCGGCCTACGGCTACGGCAAGTTCAACCTCATCGGCCACAGCCACGGCGGACCGACGGCGCGTTACGTCGCCGCGGTCGCGCCGGAGCTCGTCGCCTCGGTGACGACGGTCGGCTCGCCGCACACCGGCTCGCCGGTGGCCGACGGCATCCAGGCAGCGGCCGGGGCCACCGGGCTGACCGGCGTCGTCGCCGCGATCGTCAACGCGCTGGGCACGGTGATCTCCTGGATCTCGGGCCAGCCCCAGCTGCCGCAGGACTCGCTGGGTTCGCTGACCTCGCTGAACAGCGCCGGGGCGGCGGCCTTCAACACCCGCTTCCCGCAGGGTGCGCCGACCTCGGCCTGCGGCCAGGGGCCGGCGGTGGTCAACGGCGTGCGCTACGCCTCGGTGGGCGGCACCAGCGTCGTCACCCACCTGCTCGACCCGGGCGACGCCTTCCTGACGCTGGCCTCGGCCTTCTTCGGCGGCGAGGCCAACGACGGGCTGGTGGGCCGCTGCTCGTCGCATTGGGGCACGGTGCTGCGCGACGACTACGGCTGGAACCACCTCGACGAGGTGAACCAGGCGCTGGGCCTGCGCAACCTGTTCGCGTCCGACCCGGTGGCCTTCTACCGCAGCCAGGCCAACCGTCTGAAGACGGCGGGGCTGTGAGCGCGCCGCGTCTGGCCGCCGCCGGCGTGGCGACGGGGGCCGTGCTCGCGCTCGGCCTGCTCTGGCACACACCGGACGAGGCCCGCCCACCGGCGGCACCTGCAGCGGCTCCACTCGTCGCCCGGGCCGCTGCGCCGGCCGAACCGGCGCGCCCGGCCTGGCGGGCCACGCTGGCCGTGCCGCCGGAGTTCGAGCGCTGGGTGCAGGAGCGCAGCGCCTTGCGCGGCACCACGCCCGACGGCGGCTGGGGGCCGGTGGTCGACGGCCGCCTCGTGCCTTCGGCCGCGCTGCGCCGGCGTTTCGACTACGCGCTGCAGCTCGATGGCCAGGCCCCGGCCGAGACCATCGGCGCCTGGGTGGGCGAGCAGGCACGGCGAGAGCTGCCGGCCACCGCGGCCGCCGAGGTCGAGCGGCTGTGGCAGGCCTACCAGGGCCTGCGTGCCGCGCCGGCCAGCCTGGCGCCGCGTGCCGACGACCCCGAGAGCATCGCCGCCGCGCTCGACGAGCGCCACGCCCAGCGGGTGCAGTGGCTGGGCGAAGCCTGGGCGCGGGCCTTCTACGGCGACGAAGAAGCGGCGCTGCGCGCCCGCCTGGTCAGCGGCTGGCAGACCGCGAGCGCCGACGCGCTGATCGACGCCACGCGCCTGGACTCCGCAGCGCGCCAGCGCCTGGCCGACGAACTGGCCGAGCAGGCGCGCTGGGCCGAACGCATCGCCGCCGCCCGCGCCGAACTCGAGCGGCTGGATCGCCAGCCCGGGCTCGACGAGGTGCAGCGTGCCCAGGTGGCCGAGCAACTGCTGGCGGCCGGCTTCGCCGAAGGCAGCGAGCGGCTGCGGGCGCGCGGGCTGCTGGGACGCTGAGCCGCGAGGTCAGACGGCCGGGTCGTGCATCACCGGCAGCCGTGGGACAGGGCGGCCGGAGGTTCGTCGACAGCTTGCTAGATACCGTAGCGGAACTGTTCGATCTCCCAGGCGAAATGCTGTCGGACGATCGCGGTGGACTCTTCGTTGTAATAAAGACCGAAGTGCTCTGGCCTCAGCCTGCAGTCCGTCTTGTACCGCCCCAGCCCCTCGACCGGCTGCCGGATGTCGAGCCGATCACAGACCACCTGCAGGTCTTCGCGAAGGTGTTCGAAGCGGATGAAGAAGTCGACGGCGACCTTTTCATCGATCATGTAGACGCTTCGATCCAAAGGCAGGAGGTGTGCGTTCCGAACGTAGTCCGAGAAGCGATCCCTGACATCCTCGAAACGCGCGACGGCAAGGCGCTCGCGTTCAGCTTCCGGCGTTTGCATCCAGAACATCGAGACGACCTTGTCATAAGGATTCCTCATGACACAGAACTTGAAATAGGACTGCCAGACGTCTTCGCCGAGCAGGCTCCGCACCTGCGAGGCGGTCATGTGGTGGAAGTAGGTTGACCCACGCTGGTCCGGTCCGCGGTAGCCGATGATGCCGGCGTCAGTCACCAACTCCTGCCGGGCGTGGCTCTCGACATACAAGGATGGCGGACAGCAACTCTTCTCGAAAAATATCTCGGTCGAAGTCCCCGCCGTCTTCTTCGTCTTCAAGTAGATGAACTTCTTGATGTGGCTGCACAACATTTTGAAGAATGAAAAATGGAACAGCGTGAGAAAAGGGTCGCCAGCCATTCTGGAGGCGTTGCAGTCCAGTCAGGACTCTTTTCGAATCGCCGGTGTGGCGGTTAGTAGCGCGCCATCTTTGATGTTGACTACCTCTGGCCGCAGTTGAAAAAAAGCCCATAAGTTCCGCAACTTATGGGCCTTTGGCTCACACGTGATGTGCGACTCAACAGCGATTAAACGTCGATATTCCCCGCCCTCAACGCATTGCTCTCGATGAACTCGCGCCGCGGCTCCACCTCGTCGCCCATCAGCATCGTGAAGACGCGGTCGGCCTCGATGGCGTCCTCGATCTGCACGCGCAGCAGGCGGCGGACGTTGGGGTCCATCGTCGTCTCCCACAGCTGCTCGGGGTTCATCTCGCCCAGGCCCTTGTAACGCTGGCGGGCGACGGCGCCTTCGGCCTGGACCATCAGCCAGTCCATCGCGGCGCGGAAGTCGGCGACCTTCTGTTCCTTCTGCTTCTCACCCTCGCCGCGGCGCACCACGGCTTCCTCGCCGAGCAGGCCCTTGAAGGTGCGGCCGGCCTCGGCCAGCGCGGCGTAGTCGGCGCCGTGCAGGAACTCCTGCGTGATGACGCTGGTCTTGACGTTGCCGTGGTGGCGGCGGCCGATGCGCAGCAGCGGCTTGTCGGTGCGCGGGTCGACGTGGAACTCCACCGTCGCGTCCTTCAGCGCCGCCTGCAGCGCCGCGGCGCTGGCCTGCGCGGCCTCGGCGCTGTCGACGTCCAGCTCCAGGCCGTTGGCGATGGCGCGCAGCGCGTCCAGGTCCATCCAGTTGCCCAGGCGCTGCACGACGTTGTTGGCGACGATGTACTTGCGCGCCAGCTGCTCCAGCGCCTCGCCCTGCAGCGCCGCGCGGCCGCCTTCGGCCAGGCCGTCGGGCAGCACGGTGGCGCCGTCCAGCGCCACCTTCAGCAGGAAGGCGTCGAGCTCCTGCCCGTCCTTCAGGTACTGCTCGTGCTTGCCCTGCTTCACCTTGTACAGCGGCGGCTGGGCGATGTAGATGTAGCCGCGCTCCACCAGCTCGTGCATCTGGCGGTAGAAGAAGGTCAGCAGCAGCGTGCGGATGTGGGCGCCGTCGACGTCGGCGTCGGTCATCACGATGATGCGGTGGTAGCGCAGCTTGTCGACGTTGAAGTCCTCGGGCCCGATGCCGGTGCCCAGCGCGGTGATCAGCGTGACGATGGCGTCGCTGGACAGCAGCTTCTCGTAGCGCGCCTTCTCGACGTTCAGGATCTTGCCGCGCAGCGGCAGGATCGCCTGGAACTTGCGGTCGCGGCCCTGCTTGGCGCTGCCGCCGGCGGAGTCGCCCTCCACCAGGTACAGCTCGCACAGCGCCGGGTCCTTCTCCTGGCAGTCGGCCAGCTTGCCCGGCAGGCCGATGCCGTCGAGCACGCCCTTGCGGCGCGTCATCTCGCGCGCCTTGCGCGCGGCTTCGCGGGCGCGCGCGGCGTCGACGATCTTGCCGCAGATGATCTTGGCGTCGTTCGGGTTCTCCAGCAGCCAGTCGGTCAGCAGCCGGCCGACGATGTCCTCGACCGGCGCGCGCACCTCGCTGGAGACGAGCTTGTCCTTGGTCTGGCTGGAGAACTTGGGCTCCGGCACCTTGACGCTGACGACGCAGGCCAGGCCCTCGCGCATGTCGTCGCCGGCGACCTCGACCTTGGCCTTCTTGGCCAGCTCGTTGTCCTCGATGTACTTGTTGATGACGCGTGTCATCGCCGCGCGCAGCCCGGTCAGGTGGGTGCCGCCGTCACGCTGCGGGATGTTGTTGGTGAAGCAGAGGACGCTCTCGCTGTAGCTGTCGTTCCACTGCATCGCCACTTCGACGCCGATCGTCGTGCCCTGCTCGCTGGCCTTCTCGCCCATCGCGTGGAAGACGTTCGGGTGCAGGACCTTCTTGCCCTGGTTGATGAACTCGACGAAGCCCTTCACGCCGCCGGCGAAGGCGAAGTTGTCCTCCTTCGCGTTGCGCTCGTCGACGAGGCGGATCTTGACGCCGTTGTTCAGGAACGAGAGCTCGCGCAGGCGCTTGGCCAGCACGTCGTAGTGGAAGTCGACGTGGCTGAAGATCTCGTCGTCGGGCAGGAAGTGGACTTCGGTGCCGCGCTTGTCGGTGTCGCCGACGATCTTCATCGGGCTGGTCTCGACACCGTCGCGGACCTCGATGACGCGGTCCTGCGTGACGCCGCGCTTGAACTCGACACGATGCACCTTGCCGTCGCGGCGCACCGTCAGGCGCAGCCACTTGGACAGCGCGTTGACGCAGGACACGCCCACGCCGTGCAGGCCGCCCGAGACCTTGTAGCTGTTCTGGTTGAACTTGCCGCCGGCGTGCAGCTCGGTCAGCGCGATCTCGGCGGCCGAGCGCCGGGGCTCGTGCTTGTCGTCCATCTTGACGCCGGTCGGGATGCCGCGGCCGTTGTCGGTGACGCTGATCGAGTTGTCGCTGTGGATCGTGACGACGATGTCGTCGCAGTAGCCGGCCAGCGCCTCGTCGATCGAGTTGTCGACGACTTCGAAGACCAGGTGATGCAGGCCGGTGCCGTCGGAGGTGTCGCCGATGTACATGCCCGGCCGCTTGCGCACCGCCTCCAGGCCTTCGAGGATCTGGATGCTGCTGGCGCCGTAGTCGTTCGGCGGGGTTTGGTTCGAATCGCTCATGGGCGCTTTCGCAAGACGGCCCGCACTGCTCGGGCCATCATCAAGTCAGAACCCCCCGCTAGGCGGGGGGCAGGGGGGTGCTCAGGGAAAGGCATGAAATGCCGATGCCGCGACTGAGCGCCGACAGGCGCTCAGATGCGCATCGGCATCACGACGTACTTGAAGCCCGTCTGCTCGGGCACGGTGAACAGCGCGCTGGCGTTGGTGTCCTGCAGCTCGATCTTCACCATCTCCTGCTGCATGTTGGCCAGCACGTCGATGAGGTAGGTGACGTTGAAGCCGATCTCGATCGTGTCGCCGGCGTAGTCGATCTCGAGCTCTTCCTTGGCCTCTTCCTGCTCGGCGTTGGACGACGCGATGCGCAGCACGCCGGGCTCGAGGTTCAGGCGCACGCCCTTGAACTTCTCGCTCGTCAGGATGGCGGCACGCTGCAGGCTGCCCAGCAGCGCGGCGCGGCCGACGACGAGCGCGTTCTTGTGGTTGCGCGGGATGACGCGGTTGTAGTCGGGGAACTTGCCCTCGACGAGCTTGGTGACGAACTCCAGCCCCGAGAACGCGAACTTGGCCTGGTTGCCGGCGAAGCGCATCTCGATCGGCGTCTCCTCGTCCTTCAGCAGGCGCTGCAGCTCGAGCACCGTCTTGCGCGGCAGGATGACTTCCTGGCGGTTGGGCACGTCGGTCTCCAGCGTGCCCTGGGCCAGCGCCAGGCGGTGGCCGTCGGTGGCCACCAGCGTCAGCGTCTTGCCTTCGGCGATGAACAGGATGCCGTTGAGGTAGTAGCGGATGTCGTGCACCGCCATCGAGAAGTGCACCTGGTTGATCAGCTGGCGCAGCGTCTTCTGCGGCACGCTGAAGGTGGGGCCGAAGTCGACCGCCTCGTTGACCAGCGGGAAGTCGTCGGCCGGCAGCGACTGCAGCGTGAAGCGGCTCTTGCCGCCGGCCAGCGTCAGCTTGTTCTGCGCCGACGACAGCGTCACGGTCTGCTCGGCCGGCAGCGCGCGCAGGATGTCGATCAGCTTGCGCGCGCCCACCGTCGTCGCGAAGTGGCCTTCGTCGCCGCCGAGCTCGGCGCTGGTGCGCACCTGGATCTCCAGGTCGCTGGTCGTCAGCTCGACGACCGGGCCGTTCTTGCGCAGCAGCACGTTGGCCAGGATGGGCAGCGTGTGCCGCCGCTCGACGATGCCGGCCACCGACTGCAGGGCCTCGAGCAACTTTTCCTGGGCGGCCTTCAGAACAATCATGTCTTCCTCTTTAACTTGGTGGTCGTAGTAGGCGACGGCAACTTCTGGGGACAACGCTATTTTCCGCCTTTCCGACAACGCTTTAGCAGGTGGGCAGCGTTGTGGGTCACGACGTGGTTCTGGCGGTGCGTTTTCTGGACAACTTGCCGGGCGCCGGCGACGGCGGGGACAAGTTCACGGTTGTTCCGGAGTTTTCCCCAGGCCTGTACAGCCTTCGGTGACGGCCGTCAGCCCTTCAAGGTCTGCTCGAGCACGTGCAGCTGCTGGTTCAGTTCGCTGTTGCGCTGGCGCTCGTCGGCGATCTTGCGCACCGCGTGCAGCACCGTCGTGTGGTCACGGCCGCCGAAGAGCTCGCCGATCTCGGGCAGGCTCTTCTTGGTCATGTCCTTGGCCAGGTACATCGCGATCTGGCGCGGCCGCGCGATCGAGGCCGGGCGCTTCTTCGAGTACATGTCGGCGACCTTGATCTTGTAGAAGTCGGCCACCGTCTTCAGGATGTTCTCGACGCTGATCTGGCGGTTCTGGATCGACAGCAGGTCCTTCAGCGCGTCGCGCGTCAGCGCGATGTTGATGTCCTTCTGGCTGAAGCGGCTGTAGGCCAGCACCTTGCGCAGCGCGCCTTCGAGCTCGCGCACGTTGGCGCGCACGTTCTTGGCGATGAAGAAGGCGACGTCCTCGGGCATCTCGGCGCCTTCGGCCAGCGCCTTCTTGATCAGGATGGCCACGCGCATCTCGAGCTCGGGCGGCTCGATGGCCACCGTCAGCCCGGCGTCGAAGCGGCTGGTCAGCCGCTCGTCGATGTCCACCAGCCCCTTCGGGTAGGTGTCGCTGGTCATGATGATGTGCGCGCGCTTGGCCAGCAGCGCCTCGAAGGTGTTGAAGAACACCTCCTGCGTGCGGTCCTTGCCGGCGAAGAACTGCACGTCGTCGATCAGCAGCAGGTCCAGCGAGTGGTACTTGGCCTTCAGCTCGTCGAAGGTCTTGCGCTGGTAGTTCTTGACGACGTCGCTGATGAACTGCTCTGCGTGCAGGTAGAGCACGCGGGCGTCCGGGCGGTCCTTCAGCAGCGCGTTGCCGACGGCGTGCACCAGGTGGGTCTTGCCCAGGCCGACACCGCCGTAGATGAACAGCGGGTTGTACATCTGGCCCGGCGCGCCGGCGACGTGCAGCGCCGCGGTGCGCGCCATCTGGTTGGCGCGGCCCGGCACCAGCGTGTCGAAGGTCAGCGACGGGTTCAGCTTGTGGCGGTTGGACGCCGGGGCCGGCGCCGTGGCGACGG
>NZ_AEWG01000039.1 GCF_000190375.1 Rubrivivax benzoatilyticus JA2 = ATCC BAA-35 | reverse complement strand
CGCGCGCGCGCGCGCGCGCGCGCGCGCGCGCGCGCGCGCGCGCGCGCGCGCGCGCGCGCGCGCGCGCGCGCGCGCGCGCGCGCGCGCGCGCGCGCGCGCGCGCGCGCGCGCGCGCGCGCGCGCGCGCGCGCGCGCGCGCGCGCGCGCGCGCGCGCGCGCGCGCGCGCGCGCGCGCGCGCGCGCGCGCGCGCGCGCGCGCGCGCGCGCGCGCGCGCGCGCGCGCGCGCGCGCGCGCGCGCGCGCGCGCGCGCGCGCGCGCGCGCGCGCGCGCGCGCGCGCGCGCGCGCGCGCGCGCGCGCGCGCGCGCGCGCGCGCGCGCGCGCGCGCGCGCGCGCGCGCGCGCGCGNGNGNGNGNGNNNGCCGGCGCACCCCCAGCCCTCACCCCGCCCCTCTCCCGCGCCGCGGGAGAGGGAGATCCCGCCATCGCCCGCATCCCTGTCCCGCCCCATCCGCAGGGCCTCGACGCCCGCCCCGAGCGCCGCGAGTCGGCCGGCTGGATCACCCGCACGGCCCTCTGCGTCGAGGTGCGCGACCCGCAGCGCGCCAACGGCCCCAAGGCCGAGGCCGAGCACGGTGGCAAGAGCGGCGTGCTCTACGTCTTCATGCCGCCGCTGCAGCACCTGGAGGACTACCTGGACCTGCTGGCCGAGGTCGAGGCCACCTGCGTCGAACTCGGTGTCAAGGTCGTGCTCGAAGGCTATCCGCCGCCGCGCGACGCGCGCCTGAAGACGCTGGCCGTGACACCCGACCCGGGTGTCATCGAGGTCAACATCCACCCCGCGAAAGACTGGGCCGAACTGGTCGAGCACACCGAGTTCCTCTACGACGCCGCGCACCGCACGCGGCTGTCGACCGAGAAGTTCATGCTCGACGGCCGCCACACCGGCACCGGCGGCGGCAACCACTTCGTGCTCGGCGGCGCGACGCCGGCCGACAGCCCCTTCCTGCGCCGGCCCGACCTGCTGGCCAGCCTGCTCGCCTACTGGCACAACCACCCCAGCCTCAGCTATCTGTTCAGCGGCCTGTTCATCGGCCCGACCAGCCAGGCGCCGCGCATCGACGAGGCGCGCAACGACCAGGTCTACGAGCTGGAGATCGCGCTGGCCGAGCTGGAACGCCGCATCGCGGAGGAGGGCGGCGAGGTGCCGCCGTGGCTCGTCGATCGCAGCTTGCGCAACCTGCTGATCGACGTCACCGGCAACACCCACCGCAGCGAGTTCTGCATCGACAAGCTGTATTCGCCCGACGGCCCGACCGGCCGCCTGGGGCTGCTGGAGCTGCGCGCCTTCGAGATGCCGCCGCATGCGCGCATGAGCCTGGCGCAGCAGCTGCTGCTGCGCGCGCTCGTCGCCTGGTTCTGGCGCGAGCCCTACACCGGCCGCGGCGCGACGCGGCTGACACGCTGGGGCACGGCGCTGCACGACCGTTTCCTGCTGCCGACCTTCGTGCAGCTGGACTTCGACGACGTCGTCGCCGAGCTGAACCGCGCCGGCTTCGCTTTCGACACCGCCTGGTTCGCGCCGCATTTCGAGTTCCGCTTCCCGCTGATCGGCGAGGTTGCGGCGCTGGGCGTCAAGCTGACGCTGCGCACCGCGCTCGAACCCTGGCACGTGATGGGCGAGGAGGGCGCGATCGGCGGCACGGTGCGCTACGTCGACTCGTCGCTGGAGCGGCTGGAGCTGAAGGTCACCGGCCTCAACGACAATCGCCACGTCGTCACCGTCAACGGGCGCGCGGCGCCGCTGCAGCCCACCGGGCGCAGCGGCGAATACGTCTGCGGCGTGCGCTACCGCGCCTGGGCGCCGCCGTCGGCGCTGCACCCGACGATCCCGCAGCACGCGCCGCTGACGGTGGACCTCGTCGACCGCTGGCTGGAGCGCTCGCTGGGCGGCTGCCGCTACCACGTCGCGCACCCGGGCGGGCGCAACTACGAGACCTTCCCGGTCAACGCCTACGAGGCCGAGAGCCGGCGGCTGGCGCGTTTCTTCCGCTACGGCCACACGCCGGGCACGCTGAAGGTCGAGCCGGCGGCGCCCAGCCTGGAGTTCCCGTTCACGCTGGACCTGCGCCGCGGCTGAACGCCGTGGCAGGATCGCGCCGGTGAACGCCTCGCAGAGCACGCTGCCTTTCGACCCCGACGCCGCCGCCGGCGGTGCGCTCGGCCTGTTCGTCGAGCGCGCCCTGCCGGCCGAGCCCGGCGTCTGGGACGAGCTGCGTGCCGGCGACGGCAGCGTGCGGCCGGCCTGGCGGCAGTTCGCCGACTGGATGCCCGAGCCCGCCGGCGCCGACCTCGCCGCCGACCTCGACCGCCGCCTGCTGCAGATCGCGCAGCAGATCCGCCTGGACGGCGTCACGCACAACGTCTTCGACGACCAGGGCGCGCCGATGCGGCCGTGGTCGCTGGAGCTGCTGCCGCTGTTGATCGAGCCCGCCGACTGGGCCGGCATCGAGGCTGGCGTGATGCAGCGTGCGGCGCTGCTCGAGCGTGTGCTCGACGACCTCTACGGCGAGCGCCGCCTGCTCGCCGAGGGCCTGCTGCCGCCGGCGCTGGCGCTGCGCCACCCGGGCTACCTGCGGCCGATGATCGGCGCGCGCGTGCCGGGCGGCCTGCGCCTGCACATCGTCGCCTTCGACCTCGCGCGCGGCCCCGATGGCCGCTGGTGGGTCGTCGCCCAGCGCACGCAGGGGCCCTCGGGCCTGGGCTACGTGCTGCACAACCGGCTGCTGGTGTCGCGCCAGTTCCCCGACGCCTTCCGCGAGCTGCGCGTGCAGCATCTGGCGGCCAGCTACCGGCGCCTGCTCGACACGGTGGAGGCCGCGGCGCGCGAGGTCGCCCGCGGCGCCACGCCGCGTGTCGCGCTGCTGACGCCCGGGCCGTACAGCGAGACCTACTACGAACACGCCTACCTCGCGCGTTACCTCGGCCTGCCGCTGGTCGAAGGCGGCGACCTGACGGTGCGCGACGACCGCGTGTACCTGAAGACCGTCGAGGGCCTGGAGCCGGTGCACGCGCTGCTGCGCCGCCTGGACGACGACTGGTGCGACCCGCTGGAGCTGCGCCCCGACTCGACGCTGGGCGTGCCCGGGCTGCTGCAGGCCGCACGCGCCGGCCAGGTGGTGATGGCCAACGCGCTGGGCAGCGCCTTCCTCGAGTCGCCGGCGGTGCAGGGTTTCCTGCCCGGCATCTGCGAGCGCCTGACCGGCGAGCCGCTGCGCATGCCGGCGCTGCCGACCTGGTGGTGCGGCGAGGCGGCGGCCTGGCAGGACGTGCGCGAGCAGCTCGACGGCAAGTTCGTGCGCAGCACCTTCCCGCATGGCGGACGCACGTCGCAGGTGCACGACGGGCACCAACTCAGGGTGGACGAGGACCCCGACGCGTGGACGATCCAGGGCCGGTTGCGGTTCTCGCGTGCGCCGATCTGGGGCGGCGCGGCGCTGAATCCGCGCCCGGCGATGGTGCGTGTCTACGCGATCGCCGAAGGCGGCGGCCGCTGGCACGTGCTGCCCGGCGGCATGACCCGTGTCTCGCGCCGCGAAGACGCCTCGGTGTCGATGCAGCGTGGCGGCTCCAGCCTGGACACCTGGGTGCTGACCGACGGCCCGGTCGACACCTTCTCGATGCTGCCGCGCCGGCTGGAGGTCGACGACATCGCCGCGCGCCGCCGGCCGGTGTCCAGCCGCACCGGCGAGAACCTGTTCTGGCTCGGCCGCTACACCGAGCGCACCGAGCAGCTCGTGCGCCTGGCGCGTGCGACGCTGCTGCAGATCGACGCCGAGAGCGACGCCGACCTCGCCGTGCAGCGTGCGCTGTCGGCGATGGCCGTGGCCAGCGGCCTGGCGCCGGCGGGCGTGCCGACGCTGGAGCAGTCGGCCTCGCGCTTCGAGCGTGCGCTGCTCGGCGCGCTGGGCGACGCCGACGGTGCCTGGAGCGTGGCCTTCAACCTGCGTGCGCTGGAGCAGGCCTCGCAGGCGCTGCGCGAGCGGCTGTCGTCCGAGCAGTGGGGGCTGATCCGCTCGATGCGCGAGGCCTTCGAGGCCGCGTTCCCCGGCGGCCCGACACGGCCGCCGCCGCTGCCCGAGGTGCTGCCGGCGCTCGACCGCCTGGCGCTGCGCCTGGCCGCGGTGACCGGCGTGCAGACCGACCGCATGACACGCGACCACGGCTGGCGGCTGCTCGCCGTCGGCCGGCTGCTGGAGCGCCTGATCGGCCTGGCCTCGCGGCTGGAGGCGCTGCTGCAGGCCGGCGCGCTGGGCAGCGCCGCCGGTGTCGACCTGCTGCTGGAGCTGTTCGACAGCGCGATCACCTTCCGCGCCCGCTACCAGCGCCACGAGGACCTGCTGGCGCTGGCCGACCTGCTGGTCTTCGACGACTCCAACCCGCGTGCCTTCGCCGGCGTGCTGCGCCGGCTGCGCACCGAGCTGCGCAAGCTGCCGCTGGACCCGAACGGCGCCGCCGCCCTGCTGGCGCGGCTGCCGCCCGGCGGCACCGGGCTGACGCTGGAGTCGCTGCGCGGCGCCAGCGACGCCGTCATCGTCGAGCGCCTGCTGGCGCTGTCGGTGTCGCTGCGTGCCGCGGCGATGGCGCTGGCCGACGACGTCGGCACGCGTTTCTTCACGCTGGCGCACGGACAGGACCGACGCGTGTGACCGAGCTCGAGGTCGTCCACGAGACACGCTACGACTACGCCGCGCCGGTGACGCTGGCGCACCACCTGGCGCATCTGCGGCCGCTGGACGACGCCGGCCAGCGCCTGCTGGCGCACGAGCTGGACATCGAGCCGGGGCCGCAGCAGCGCCGCGACGACGCCGACGCCTTCGGCAACCACCAGAGCCACTTCACCTTGCTGCGCCCGCACCGCACGCTGGTCGTGCGCGCGACGAGCCGGGTGCGGGTCGCGGCGCGTTTCGCGGCGCTCGAGGCGGCGCGGTCCCCGGCCTGGGACACGCTGGCGGCGCGGCTGCGCTACGTCGCGCGGGCGCCGTTCGAGCCGGCGGTGGAGTTCGTGCTGCCGTCGCCTTTCGTGCCGCGGCTGCCGGCACTGCGCGAGTGGGCGGCGCCGTCGCTGCGGCGCGGCCGCCCGGTCGCCGAAGCGGCGATCGAGCTGATGCGCCGGCTGCACCGCGAGTTCGAGTACGAGAGCCGCAGCACCGAGGTCGACACGCCGCTGGCCCAGGCCTTCGTGCAGCGCCGCGGCGTCTGCCAGGACTTCGCCCACCTGCTGGCCGGCGCCTTGCGCATGCACGGCGTGCCGGCGCGCTACGTCAGCGGCTACCTGCTGACACGCGGGCCCGAGGACGGCACGGCGATGGTCGGCGCCGACGCCTCGCATGCCTGGGTCCAGGCCTGGTGCCCCGACACGCCGGGGGTCGACGGCGGCTGGCTGGACCTGGACCCGACCAACGACCTGGTGCCCGGCAGCGGCCACGTGCGTGTCGCCGTCGGCCGCGACTTCGGCGACGTCACGCCGCTGCGCGGCGTGATCCGCGGCGGCGGCCGCCACACGCTGGCCGTCGGCGTCACGACGCGGGTGGTGGGTCCGGTTGTTGCTAACCCCGGTTGAAGAGGAGCGATGTCGACGATGAAGCCCAGCTTCGACGAGATGAGCGCCGCCGACGGCGCCGTGCGGTCCCATTACCGGACTTACGAACGCTGGCTGCGCCAGCAGCCGGCCGACGCGATGCAGTCGGCACGCAGCGAGGCGGAGATGATCTTCCGCCGTGTCGGCATCACCTTCGCCGTCTACGGCGCCAAGGACGAGGACGGTGCCGGCACCGAGCGGCTGATCCCGTTCGACATCATCCCGCGCGTGATCCCCGGCGCCGAATGGCGCGAGCTCGAAGCCGGCCTCGCCCAGCGCGTCACCGCGCTGAACCGCTTCCTGCACGACGTCTACCACGGCCAGGAGATCCTGAAGGCCGGCGTCGTGCCCGCCGACCTCATCCTGCGCAACAGCCAGTTCCGCCCCGAGATGATGGGCGTGGACGTGCCGGGCCAGGTCTATTCGCTGATCGCCGGCATCGACATCGTGCGTGCCGCGCAGCCCGACGGCAGCGGCTGCTACTACGTGCTGGAGGACAACCTGCGTGTGCCCAGCGGCGTCAGCTACATGCTCGAGAACCGCAAGATGATGATGCGGCTGTTCCCCGAGCTGTTCGCCAGCCACCGCATCGAGCCGGTCGCGCACTACCCCGACCTGCTGCTGGAGACGCTGCGCGAGTGCGCCCCGACGGCTGCCGACGACCCGACCGTCGTCGTGCTGACGCCCGGCATGTACAACAGCGCCTACTTCGAGCACGCCTTCCTCGCCCAGCAGATGGGCGTCGAGCTGGTCGAAGGCCAGGACCTGTTCGTGCGCGACGGCTTCGTCTACATGCGCACGACGCAGGGCCCCAAGCGCGTGGACGTCATCTACCGCCGCGTCGACGACGACTTCCTCGACCCGCGCGCCTTCCGCCCCGACTCGACGCTGGGCTGCGCCGGGCTGCTGGACGTCTACCGTGCCGGCAACGTGACGCTGGCCAACGCCATCGGCACCGGCATCGCCGACGACAAGAGCGTCTACCCGTACGTGCCGAGGATGATCGAGTTCTACCTCGGCGAGAAGCCGATCCTGCACAACGTGCCGACCTGGGTCTGCCGCGAGCCGGGCGACCTGGCGCACGTGCTGGCGCACCTGGGCGAGCTGGTCGTCAAGGAGGTCCACGGCGCCGGCGGCTACGGCATGCTCGTCGGCCCGGCCGCCAGCCAGGCCGAGATCGAGGCCTTCCGCCAGCAACTGCTGGCCAACCCGTCGAACTACATCGCCCAGCCGACGCTGGCGCTGTCGACCTGCCCGACCTACGTCGAGCAGGGCATCGCCCCGCGCCACATCGACCTGCGGCCCTTCGTGCTGTCGGGCAAGGGCGTGCAGATGGTGCCCGGCGGGCTGACGCGCGTGGCGCTGAAGGAGGGCTCGCTCGTCGTCAACTCGTCGCAGGGCGGCGGGACGAAGGACACCTGGGTTCTGGAGGACTGAGATGCTGTCGAGAACCGCCGACCACCTGTTCTGGATGGCCCGTTACATGGAGCGGGCCGAAAACACCGCCCGGATGCTGGACGTCAACTACCAGACCTCGCTGCTGCCGCAGTCGGCGGACATGGCGGAGCAGGGCTGGCAGGGGCTGCTGTCGATCAGCGAACTCACCTGGAGCTTCCAGCAGAAGTACCGCGAGGTCACGCCGCGCAACGTCATGGACTTCATGGTGCGCGACGAGACCAACCCGTCGAGCATCCTGTGCTGCCTGCGTGCGGCGCGCGAGAACGCGCGCGCGGTGCGCGGCGCGCTGACCACCGAGGTCTGGGAGACGCAGAACCAGACCTGGCTGGAGTTCAACCGCCTGCTCAAGGCCGGCCGCTTCGAGCGCGACCCGGGCGCGATCTTCGAGTGGGTCAAGTACCGCTCGCACCTGTCGCGCGGCGTCACCGTCGGCACGATGCTGCAGGACGAGGCGATGCACTTCCTGCGTGTCGGCACCTTCCTCGAACGCGCCGACAACACCGCGCGCCTGCTCGACGTGAAGTTCCACGCGCTGTCGTCCGAGTACTTCGGCAACGGCAACGTCAAGGAGACGCAGGAGGTCGACTTCTATCACTGGAGCGCGATCCTGCGGTCGGTCTCCGGCTTCGAGGTCTACCGCAAGGTCTACCGCAACGTGATCCGCCCGGAGCGTGTCGCCGAGCTGCTGATCCTGCGTCCGGACATGCCGCGCTCGCTGGCGGCCTGCATGAACGAGGTCGTCGCCAACCTCGAGCCGGTGGCCAACCAGCAGAGCGCCGAGACGCTGCGCCGCGCCGGGCGGCTGCAGGCGGACCTGCAGTACGGCCGCATCGACGAGATCCTGGCCACCGGGCTGCACGCCTACCTGACGCAGTTCCTGGACCGCGTCAACGACCTCGGCGCCGGCATCGGGCGCGACTTCCTGGTGCCGGTGGCGGCCTGAATCAGCGCGGCGCCGACGCGCTGCTGGCCGCCGGGTCGGCGGCTGCGGCGGCGCGTGTTGCGGCCCGCGCCTGGGCGACGGCGTCGCCGAGCGCGATGACCGCCATCGCGTAGTACGACGAGGCGTTGTAGCGCGTCAGCACGCGGAAGTTGGCGGTGCCGGCGACGTAACTCGGCGCCGCGGCGCCGTTCTGCAGCTCGACCAGCGCCATCGGGCTGGCATGGGCACGCCCGGCGGCGTCGAGCTCGGCCCCGGCGGCGGCGAACTCGGCGGCCGTGAAGCTGGGCTCGATGTCCGGCGCCAGCAGCCGCGCACGCGCCGCGGTGTCGACCGGCGGCGCCACCGCGTGCGTTGTCGCCATCCCCGGCTGCCAGCCGTGCGCCGACAGGAAGTGGGCGACGCTGCCGACCGCGTCGACGCCGTTGCCGCCCAGGTCGACGTGGCCGTCGCCGTCGAAGTCCACGGCCAGCCGGTTCAGGTTGCTGGGCATGAACTGCGGCAGGCCGATGGCGCCGGCGAAGGAGCCGCGCACCGCCTGCGGGTCGCGGCCCTCGCGCTCGGCCCAGACCAGGAACTCCTCCAGCTCGCGGCGGAAGAAGGGGCTGCGGTCGCTGCGGCCGGTGGGGAAGTCGAAGGCCAGCGTCGCCAGCGCGTCGACGATGCGAAAACGCCCGGTGATGCGGCCGTAGAAGGTCTCGACGCCGATGATGCCGACGACGATCTCCGGCGGCACGCCCCAGCGCGCCTGGGCACGCGCCAGCGCGTCCTCGTGGTCCTGCCAGAAGGCCAGCCCGGCGGCGATGCGCCGCGGCTCGACGAAACGCGCGCGGTAGGCCGCCCAGTCCTTGGCCGTGCCGGCCGGCGGCGGCATCACCAGGCGCTGCACGCTGTCCAGCCGGCGCGCCTGGGCGAGCTGTACAGCGACCCAGTCGGCGTCCAGGCCGCGGCGCTCGGCGACCTCGGCGGCGAAGCGGCGCAGGTCCTCGCGTTCGCCGTACAGCGGCGCGGCGGGGGCCACGGCCTTGGCCTTGGGTTTCTTCTTCGCCGCGGCGTGTTGCGCGGCGGTGGCTTTGCGGGCGGGCTTCTCGGCGGCGTGCACCAGCGGCGGTGCGGCCAGGGCCAGGGCGATCAGCGCGATGCTCGCGAGGGCGGACTTCGGGGCGGGCATCGGCCCATTATGGGCGGCCCACCTGGCGCAGGGCCTTGGCGAAGCCCGGCCACCAGCGCCGCGCCGGCTGGGCGACGCCCTCGCCGTAGCGCAGCCGGTCCAGAGCGTCGAGCTCGGCGGCCAGCGGTTCGCCGGCCGCGCCCAGCGCGGCGCGCACACGCTCGGCGCGCGCCCGCGGCCCGTGCTGCGGGCCGACCTCGACACCACGGCCGGCCAGCGCCCGCTGCACACGCGCCTGCAGGCGCTGCCACGGGTCCTGGCGGTGGCGGTCCCACAGCGCCCAGCCGGCACCGGCGGCTGCGGCGGCCGCGGCCAGCAGCACCAGCGCGCGCGCCAGGTCCTGCCAGTCGGGTGACTCGACGCCCAGCGCCCGCAGCAGGTCGAACTGGCGCTGGCGCGAGTAGTTCAGCACCGCCTGGTTCCAGCGGTTGTTGAGCGTCTCCCAGGCCTCGCGCAGCCGCGCCGCCAGCGCCGGGTTGACGGCGACCATCGTGCCGGCGACGAAACCCGGCGCCGGCGCCAGGCTGCTGCCGCGCTGCACACGTTCGGGCGCGACGGCGGCCGTCGGGTCGGCGCGCACCCAGCCGACACCCGGCTGCCAGTACTCGGCCCAGGCGTGGGCGTTGCGCTGGCGCACGATCCACCAGCCGTCCACCGGCGCCGGGTCGGTGCCCTGATAGCCGGTGACGATGCGCGCCGGCACGCCCATCGCGCGCATCGCGACGACGAAGGCCGCGGCGAAGTGCTCGCAGAAACCCAGCTTGCGGTCGAGCCAGAACTCGTCGATCGCGTCGCGGCCGTAGGGGCCGGGCTCCAGCGTGTAGCCGTAGCCGCCGCTGGCGACCTCGCGCAGCAGCGCCGCGGCCAGCGTGCGCGCGTCGGCGCCGGCCAGCTCGGGCCGGGCCTGCAGCGCGCGCGCCCAGGCCAGCGTGCGCGGGTTGTAGCCCGGCGGCAGGCCCAGCCAGTCGG